>JAGALE010000273.1 GCA_017625335.1 Lachnospiraceae bacterium | reverse complement strand
TACTTGTTCAAGGTCTCAACAACTGTATTCAAGTTGTAAGGCTTTGCGATATAGTCATCAAGCTTGTTCTCAAGGATTCTCTCCTTATCGCCGAACATTGCTCTCGCAGTAACAGCGATTATAGGAAGTCTCTTTCTGTGCTCCTTGTTCTCGATATCACGAATCTCCTGAGTAGCTGCAATACCGTCCATAACAGGCATCTGCACATCAAAGAGTGCTGCATCGTATTCCTTCTGCTTGAAGAGCTCAACTGCCTTCTCACCATTCTCTGCGATATCATATGAGAAGCCTGCCATACCGAGAAGCTTTCCGATAACCTGCTGGTTAACTGGCTCATCCTCTGCTACAAGGATTCTAGCCTTGCTGTGAGCGTTGATAGAGAATACTGCTGCCTCTTCCTTCTTCTCAGCAGCTTCCTTCTGAGCCTCAACCTCTGCTGCCTTAACTATCTTAAGTGGTATCTCAGCTATGAATGTTGAACCGATACCTTCCTTACTCTGTACACTAATAGTACCACCCATAAGCTCTGCAATCTGCTTGGAGATTACAAGTCCAAGACCTGAGCCACCGTACTTTCTTGTATCAGATGAATCAACCTGTGAGAATCTCACAAAGAGCTTATCCATATCCTTCTCAGATATACCGATACCTGAATCCGCAACCGCAATTCTAAGAGTGATTGATTCCTTCTCACCGTCAATAGCTGCAACCTTAACTCTTACGTTACCCTCTGAAGTGAACTTCAATGCATTAGAAAGGAGACAGTTAAGAATCTGCTGAATTCTCTGTCCATCGCCCTTAACAAGCTTAGGTATGTTGTTACCAAATGTACAATCAAGTGCAAGTCCCTTGTTAGTTGCTGTAGGAACCTGAGCTGCAACTGTTTCTTCAATTGCTGTCTTAACATCAAATATTTCTTCCTTAAGGTTGTACTTACCAGCCTCAAGCTTACTTATATCAAGAATATCATTAATAAGTCTAAGGAGATTGTCTGCACAATTCTTAGCAGTTACAAGGTTATCTCTGTAGTCCGCCTGTAAATCATCAGCCATAAGGGTAAGCTGAAGCATACCAAGAATACCATTGATAGGAGTTCTAATCTCATGTGACATGTTAGCAAGGAACTCTGCCTGAGTCTTATATGCTGCATTAGCATCCTCAATTGCCTTAGAAAGCTTGCTCTCTGTCTGCTTAAGCTCAGTAATATCAATAACTACCATATTGATATAGTCAGCCTCTGACTTATACATAACTGTATTAAATGTCTTACCAAGCTCTTCCATGGTAATCTCTACATCAAGGAAGTCTCCCTCCTTAGTACCTGAGTTATTATATGCCATAAACCAAGCATTAATAGACTGAAGTACATCTATCTTGCTCTCTCCAAGAATCTTGCCCTCGAAGTCTGAAGTGTCAAGGTTAAAGTAGCTTCCGAATCTCTCGTTAGCTTCCTCGATACAATATCCATTAGGATTACCCATTGAATCATTAATAATCTTTGCCTGAGCAAATCCTATAGGAAGATTCATAAATAATTTCTTATACTTGTCGCTCTTTGAATGACCTCTAATCTCTCCACCGTTAAGTGCGAATATAGCTCCTGCAGATATACCTCCTGCAAGTATTCCTACAACAATTCCGGCAGGTACTGCACCCATCACAACTCCTATAAGTATTCCTAAAACCACATCAATTGCTGCAACGGCAACCATTATCTTCTGCCATCCAAGCTCCCTTATCTTTTCCATAGACTTATACACCCCTTATTCCTAGTATTATTATATTCTTATGTAATGCATAAATGTTGTGTTAAATCACTATGCTTAATAATTTGATTTTAGTGGTATGACATTGTGCTTTTTGATAAATTTTATGCACAAACCACTACAAGTCAACTTACATTTTACTATATATTTGAACTTCGGTCAATGTGATTATTGTTATTTTTTGATAATTTTTTACTAATTTTATCAAATTCTTTGTGTATATTTTTCACATATAGTAAGCGCGGGTATGACTTAACGATATACTGCACTCCATACCCGCGCAGGGCTTTATTTTAGCTTCTCGTGGGTATAGCTTAGTGTTATATGGCACTACATACCCGCGCAGAGCTTTATTTTAGCTTCTCGCGGGTATAGCTTAGCGTTATATGGCACTACATACCCGCGCAAAACTTTATTTTAACTTTCCGCGGGTATAGCTTAGCGTTATATGGCACTACATACCCGCGCAAAGCTTTATTTTAGCTTCCCGCGGGTACAGCTTAGCGTTATACTGCACTCCATACCCGCGCAAAAATAAAGGAGCAGCATGCGCTGCTCCAAAATAGCATATATAATATGCAATAAATATATATTAATTATTTTAACATCTCTTTCTTAAGACTCTTCAGATTCACCTTCTAACTCCTCTAATTCACCCTCAGACGCATACTCAGACTCACCGCCAAGCTCATCCAACTCATCTTCAGACTCCTCAGACTCACCTTCTAACTCATCCAACTCATCTTCCAATCCCTCTAATTCGTCAGCACCACTGGCTTCTTCCTCATCCTCTTCACGCTTTCTTCTTCCATACAGTAATACTCCAAGCATGAATATGAGCCATGCTCCTGCTGATATAACAATACCTATCTTAAGTCCAACAGGGATGTAAATCATCTCAACTTCATGGACTCCCGGTGTCATATCAACTCCTATGAAGGCTTTACCGATAGCGTAGTACTCAACCTCTTCGCCGTCTACAAGCACCTTCCATCCCTTATCATAAGGCACAGAGGTAAACATAGTCTTTCTCTCAGGCATATCTATGGTTCCACGAACATAGCCATCCTCATACTCCTCAACCTTAAGCATATTTTGGCTAAGTATCTCATGAGTGTATGCGTATTTTGCCTCGTCGTAGGTTGCCACATAAAGTGATGCAGAGCCCGCCTGTGACAAGCTGTTGTAGATGTATTCTATGTGAATCTGTTGTCCTGCTTCAAGCTCTCCTAAATGGAATATCTGCCACATATATCTGTCGCAATCAAGCTCCTTGCCGTCGATGTAGAAGCGGATATTTGTAATGTAATTACCTCTGCAATTTACATAGTAGTCTCCCGGCGTATCAACGGTAAATGCCACCATAAAGCTTGCAGCTCCACTTCTTTTTGTTTCATAGGTTATAGTGTTCCCTGACACAGATACTGTCAAATCATCACTACTTGCAAGCAGACTTGGAAACTGATTGGTAAAGAAGCTCTCTGTCCCCGCCATATAAGCTGCCAAATTGCTCTGATTATTAAGTGGCATTCCATTATCTCTGTCGTACTGCTTTACATTGTTAGATACAGCAAAGCCCAGTGACAACGGATATGGATTCTCGTATATTCCAACTCCGTCCACTTCCTTCACATAATCAAAGTCAAAATTATTCAAATCTCCTTCTCTTTCAAGGAGATATCTCACGTTAAATATTGAATTGGTAAATGGTGTTGAGCCCATATAAAGGAACTCATTAGCTCCAGTGTAAAACCCAAGTCGTCCCATAGTTGTTACATTTTCACCAAGCACTGTAGAGCAAAATGTACCTACACTTGGCATGTTATGCCAGGTTACCTCATTTAATACAGTAGAGTCCATCAGCTCGCTACGATAAAAGCCTGCGTCTGCTTCCTTAGCCAACTTTTCTACCTCTTCATTAGCCAGGGTTACACTTGGTGTTGTGTGATAGTATTTTCCTATATCTGCGTAGCCATTTCCGGCTAGGTTATATACTCCTGATGCCACCAGTTCAATGATGAACACTGAAGAAAGTATCATAACCATAAGCTGTTCCTTCACCTTCTTAATACTTAAAAAGGCGCATAGTATTGTGTATAAAGCTAAGAAGCCTAACGTAAGCCATAGATTAACAGGCGCAACTGCTGTAGCCTTAAGCTTTATTAGTAGCACATATGATCCGGCGAACATTCCTGCCGAAATCACCATGAATATATGCTGCTTTCTAATTAATTTAAGACCGTCGTAGGTCATTAACAGCAATACGAAGATAAACAAAAATGAGAATCTGTTAGGTATTCCGTACTGATTGTGGAAGCCGTGCCATATAAAGTTTAAAAGCTCGTTGTTAAAGCTCATGGCAAGGAACACCAAAAGGGCAACTCTTTTAAGCTTCTCCCACAGCTTAATCTCATCTGATATTAGGTACAGCATGGCACCAAATATAGCTAAAACTCCACAATATAGGTTAACTCCTCCATCAAAGGTCTGATTAGTGAATGAATCAACCCAGAAGAACTGTTGCTTTAACAAATCGAAAATATTTCCGTACCAGGTCCATTTTGGAAGCTCTGCCGACGCAGATGCTGTGGACATAATTCCCTTATAAGCAGGAATTAATAAAAATGCTGCCATGCCTCCTGATGCCAAGGAATATATAGCAAAATTAATTCCATCTATGAAGAACTTCTTAATCTTCCCATGGTTATATACGAAGAACCAAAGCACCATGAATATACAAATCATAAATCCTATATAGTAGTTGCAATAAAGGGCATAGAACATAGAAAGTGTGTACATTCTAGGGTCTCTATCCTCCATAAGCCTTTGAAAGCCTAGAATAATAATAGGGAAGATAAGAATACAATCCATCCACATAATATTCCAGTAAAAGCCTATAACATAGTTATTCAATGCATATGCAACTGCTATAGCTACAATATAGAATGCTTTGTTGCTTTGTCCATCCTTGTCCTTATCCTTGTTGCTTAAGAAGTATGCCATTGTGTATGCTGACAGACACACCTTAAGGCACATAATAAGACACATAGCCCAAGGTACATTTTCTTTACTGAAAAGAAGCACCAAAAAGTTAAATGGACTAGAGAGATAATAGCTTGTCAGGGACAAAAAGTTTGAGCCTAAAGCCACGTTCCAGCTATAGAACAGGCTTCCCTCATGAAGAAGCTTATCTCTATACTCAGCAAAAAATGGAACATACTGATGAAGGCTGTCTACTAAGGTAAGTGCATGACTGCCAAATGGCATTATACCCGAAGCTATACATACACCTAGCATTACAACAGCTACTATGCCAAATGCTATGTAGCATAAGCTGTTATCAGAAAGCTGCTGCTTAATTCCCTTCTTTTCCTTCTTAAACACTATAAGCTTGCTGAAGATATAGTTAAGTACAAGCACCACCACCTGTACCAAAAGCTTTGATGCAACCTCGTTAAATCTGAAGCTGTCACAAAGCAATGCAAAGCCTAATATCTCCACTAGCATGGACACAAGTCTCATACCCACAAAGCTTATCATCTCTGTAATTGTTCCTACAAATCCTAATTTCCTGCTCTTAAATACAAATAATTTATTAATAAAGTATGCAAAAGCAATTGCCATAGCGATTGCTATGGCATTGCATATGTTTCTATTAATGTCTGTAAAATTTCTAAGCAAGAAAAATGCTACAAGGTTGACTAAGGTTGTGCAACCTCCGGCAAACAGATATCTTATCTTATCATTTGCCAGCATTTTTTTAATCAAGTTAAACATTAATCTCTACCTCTACTGATTCTCTAATCCTGTCATAAGATATATAAGTGGTGAATTCCAGTAGATTGTTATCTCGTTACATGAGAAGCTTTGCTCGTTATCTACGTAACAAAGTGATCCTGGCATTCCCCATAATACTGCTTGTGCATATGGATCCTCAAGGTTCTCATTAGCACCACCTACAAGCATACCTGGCATAGTAGTTCCAAGCACCTGTGAAGGTCTGTGATGAGTTCCTGTAGGAGTGTTCTCTCCATAGCCTGTTACATAACAGTATCCAACACCATTTAATCCGAATATATAATCTCTGTGCTTCTGAGCATACTCTACATACTCAGCATTCGGAGAAAGCTTATTAGCCATAAGGAGCATCTCACCATTCTGAGCTACATCCATGTTACTTCCCCAAGCATAGTTTGAAAGTCCCATAAAGAATGGGTCTGTCTTACATTCCTCAAGATATTTATCGGTTACCTCTATAAACTTCGCCTTTGCAGCCTCCTTAGCTGTAGCATCAACATTTTCAGCCTTAGCTAAATCGTAAAGTGCGTATGAGCCTATATTAGCCCAACCAAGTCCTGTACGATATTTGTCAGCCATAAGAGTGTTGATTGCATCAAGGTATGTCTGCTCTCCTGTTGCAATGTAAAGCTCTGTTGCTGCCCAAAGCTTCTCGTCTGTTACAAAGTTATCAGGATATTCTCCTGTTACGATTTCATCTGGGTTCCAGAAGCCCTTTGCGTCTGGATTAGCCTCTAACCAACCGTACGCCTTCTTAGATGCCTCTAAGCACTTAGCTGAAAAGTCTGCATCGAAATCTGCATATAATACTGATGCCTTAGCCATAACTGCTGCAAAATCTCCTGTTGCTGCAGCTGACATAGGTGAAAGCACCATAGGGTCTGTCTCGTCAACAGCAAGTACTGTCTCAGGGAATACAAGAGCAGTTACCTTGTGGTATACGCCACCTGTTGCCTCATCCTGCATCTTAAGCATCCACTCAAGCTCATATCTTGCCTCATCTAAAAGGTCAGGAGTGCCATTGCCACTCTCTGGAATTCCCATCTCATCTGATGCATATCCATAATCCTCATATGCAAGGAATAAATCCTGAATTGTCTTAGCACCAGGAACTACATAACGACCGTAGTCACCTGCATCATGCCATCCACCTGATACATCATAGGTCTTTCCTGAGCTGTCACCATATACAGTTGCCTCCTGCATATGACAAGCTGCATGAGCAAAATCACCTGAAATGTTAGGGTCAAGCTCACAGCCACATCTCTGATTGTAAAGCATAAGCACTACATCCTTGTAGATATCGTCATAGAGTCCCTCACCGATAGAGAACTCATATGAAGCACCTGAAGGACTTGAGATAATCTTAAAATCACCTGTAGCCTTGAAATCTGAGAAGTCACCTCTATGAAGGTTTGAACCTACATTTGGATCGAAGATAAGCTTAGGGTCATACTCCCCGATATATACAGTCTCCTCTGTATCAGCCTTTACAATCTTGAATCTCTCATCATCCTTAGATGTTGTAATAACAGTCTTTACGTCATCAGGTGCATAACCAATCTGGTTAACCTTAACCTGAATAGGTGTAGGTGCGCCCTCAATCTTCTCTGCCTTTGAACCGTCAACTACGAAAAGGGAAATGTTATCAACCTTTACTGTATGAGCTCCTAACTCAGGCTCTCCCTCATAGTGACCCATATTAATAACGAATCTTGGAGCAGGGTCAGAATTCTCTGACATAGTAAACTCCATATTTACAGTCTGCATCTCAGGTCCGATAGTTACCAAATCACTTGCGTATGCGTGGTAGTCACCACCGTTAATCTGTACTCTCCACTCAACCTTACGCTCTACTGTTGAGCTTATGTCAAATGATACGTTGTACACACAGTCCCTAGCCATGGTAAAGCCGTCATAGTAAATCTGAACAGAGTGCTCAAGTGAGCCTTCCTTCTCTATATCAACAACAAGCTGTCCGTCCTCCTGGAACATCTCAAATGCACCACCATTTGCATATGTAACAAAACCATTTACATCACTGTCGAAGGTAACACCCATAGCATCATCACCCTCAACTGTAGTAAATCTGTTATCATCCTTAACAGGTACCTCTGTGGTTGGCCAATCGTAATTGTCCTCAATAACCTCAGCTACAACTGCCTCAGTAGTAGTTGGTCCATCTGTCTCTGTAGTCTTTTCCTTCTTATCCCCACATGCCACAAGTGAAAGTGCCATTGCTGCTGTAAGAAAAATTGCTACATGCTTCTTAAACTTTCTCATCTTTTGCCCTCCTTAAATATTACAGTATGATATTACCTCGTCAAATACCATAGTACCACCAAATATATCCAGCGCACTTCCCACTGTTACATCAAGCTTATTCTGTCCTAAAACCTTAAGCCTTTCTAAGTCTGAAAATGCACCTACACCTCCAGCATAGGTCATAGGGAGCTTGCCCCAGCCTGCAAGAAGTGTTGCTAACTCTTCCTCGATTCCCCTTGCCATACCCTCCACATCAACTGCATGAATTAAGAACTCATCGCAATATTCGCTGAACATATCCAAAGTGTCAAGGTCAAGCCTAACATCCGTAAATTTTTGCCATCTGTCTGTAACCACATAGTAGTCATTATTTCCATCTACATTACGCTTCCTACAGCTTAGATCTATAACCAATCTGTCCTTGCCCACTTCTCTTGACAGCTCCTTAAGATTGTCATAGTTTATCTTACCATCCTTAAACACATAGGATGTGACTATAACATGGGATGCACCCATATCAAGGAATTTAGAAGCGTTACTACTATTAATTCCTCCACCAATTTGAAGTCCCATAGGATATGCGGAAAGTGCAAGCCTTGCCTGATTTACATCCGCCTCATAGTACTGACTTCCTGCTGGGTTAAGAATTATTATGTGACCACCCTTAAGTCCTTTTCTTCTATACAAATCTGCATAGAAATCACCGCCAAGCTCAGATACAAAATTATCTAGAGCACTATCTGCCTCGTCCTTAAGACTGCCACCTACTATCTGCTTTACAGAGCCATTATGAATATCTATACATGGTCTGAATTTCATAATATCCTCCACCGCCTAGTCTGCGACTAAGCTAGTACATTCTATCATAGTGATTGTTTTTTATCAATGAAAACCCTACTCCTCAAGATCAGACTTGGTAAGAGTCTTAAGCTGCTTATCACTTACAGACTCAAGCTCCACAATTCGTGATGCCTGTCTTGATATAGAACGCTCTAAGTAATTTCTAACCTCTCTTGCGTTGGCAAAGTTCTCGTCCTTCTTCTCAACCTTATTATTGAAGTACTCCTTTACGTAGTCCTTCCCAGCTGAGTTAGGAGCATATTCCTGCTTGTCACACATAGACATAAATATGTCATAGAGCTGGTCTCCTGTATAATCCTTGAAGAAAATGTACTTGTTAAATCTAGACTTAAGGCCAGGATTAGATTCCACGAATTCCTTCATAAGGTCAGTGTAGCCTGCAACGATAACAACCAGGTTATCACGGTTATCCTCCATAAGCTTAAGAAGAGTATCTACAGCCTCCTGTCCGAAGTCTTTACCATCCTTACCTGCCGTAAGAGTATAAGCCTCATCTATGAAAAGAATTCCACCAAGAGCACTTTCCACAACCTCCTTAGTCTTAATAGCAGTCTGACCAACATATCCCTCTACTAAGTTAGAACGGTCTACCTCAACCAAGTGTCCCTTTGGTACCACGTCGATACATTTATAAATCTTTGCCAAAAGTCTGGCAACTGTTGTCTTACCTGTTCCAGGATTTCCTGAGAATACCATGTGAAGAGATACGGAAGGCTGCTTCATGCCACGTTCCTCTCTCATCTTCTTAACTTTAAGAAGATTAACAAGGCTCTTAATGTCCTTCTTAACCTCATCAAGTCCAACCAGAGTATTAAGCTCCTTCATAAGGTCCTCATAGTTAAGCTCTTCATCTGATATTTCCTTAACGTTAAGCTTACCCTTCATACCATCAAGCTTTCCTGCCACCGCATCCGACTTGCCTGCTTTGTTGTCTGACTTAGAGCCACCAATATTGCCCACCTTACCTGCAGGGATTGGCCCCTTGCCCGGCTCGAATAGCTTGAAACTTCTAATATACTCCTCCATCATGGCAGTGTAGTTGGTAAATGCATCTAACTCCTTCTGACTTGCCTCTTTTTTAGAAGAGATAAACTCCTGCCCCATCTTCACATATATATTGTAAAGATTTCTAGCCTTAGAAAATCCCTTAGTTGTATATGCAGATTTACCAGATAAGTCAGCCTTTACAAAATATGTAAGTGAACGTGGAGGATTCTCCGCAAAGGACTTGTCATAGGTTCTCTCCACCTTGAATATCTCCAGCTTATTAGGAGTAAAATATTCTCCAAGATACTGATGTATAAAGCTTATCTCTGAGTACAAAGTTGGACTTGACTGTCTATCAATCAGATAAGCCAAAAACTGCAGCAAATCAAACTTTATCATCTCTCTCATAGATATCCCTGTGTCTGGACCAAAGCCCTGATGAGAGATTATCTCTCCATACATGTAGCAATCATTAAGCTCCTGTTTTAAACTCATTAGCATATCTTTTCTCCATCTTCTTATTATTGGTTATGTCGTGTCCAATCTATTCGAAATCATAGTGGCTCCGACCATAGCTTCTTAAATTATTATATATCGTGATAATCTCCATTTTTAGCGAAATTAGGATTGTAATATGGGTCTCCATTACTTAGAATGTTGGACCAAAGAATTTCAAATAATCCCTTCTCCCGCTGAAAATAAGAATTATAATCTCCAATCTTTTTATCCGCTGCAGCATAAAAATGCCATGTTGCATCTGCCACACCAACCACCAGGTATCCGTGTTCTCTTACTCTAAGGCAAAAATCCACATCACCAAGCTCTGTGATAAACTTTTCCGAGAATCCTCCAAGGCCTCGAAAAAGCTCTGTCTTAACCATCATACATGCACCTGATACTGCACTGTAATTTGCATTGACATGATTATGCATAAGGTATCCAAAATCACCACGCTTAATGCCCTTATATAGATGACAAAACGGACCGTTTATACCTACCGCTATTCCCTGTGATATAGTAGCACCATTATCTCCAAATATAGCACCACCAACCACACCTACATCCTTGCGCATGCAGTGCCCCAGCATTTCCTTAACTGCTGTAATCTCTATCTTTTCCACACCATAATCAAGGAATAGAATGTAATCACCCTTTGCCTTTGATGCACCATAATTCCTCATCAAAATATTGCCAGGGGTTCCATCATACTCTACCACTCTGATATTCTTACGTGTACTCTCAAGCATTGCATAGAATTTTTGTAGTGCACTATCATCTGAATAAGGATTTACTATTATAAGTTCAAAATCACTGTACCTGGTCTTTTCAAAAAGTGGACCTATGCATCTCTCTATTATAGCTCTGTCCTTACCGCCCGGTATAACAATGGATAGAAGTGGATTACCGGGTGTATCGTAGCTTACCTTATACATTCCCCACATATCAGTGTGAGCAACAGTGGCGTAGCAGCCACATCTTTGTATATGATCGTGCAGTGCTCTCTTACCAGCTTCATTGGCATATTCCTTCTTGTGAGGATTAAGTGCCACTGACTTATCATTCATTCGCCAATGATATAAAACCCTTGAAATATGCTTTATGCTCTTTGTTTTCTCACTACATTTTAAAGCAAGGTCATAATCCTGAGCACCATCATATTCCGAATCAAAGCCACCTACCTCAAGAAGCAGCTTTCTCTTCACTACGAACAGGTGAGTTATATAATTATGTGCTCTTAACAAATCTATGGAGAAATCCGGTTTGAAGGCAGGATCTGATACCCTGCTTCCATCCTCAGATATTTTATCCTCATCTGAGTATAACACATCATACCTTTCCTCCTGCAATGCATCCACTACACAGTAAAGTGCATCCGGAGTTAACATATCGTCATGGTCTAAAAGTGTTATATAATCTCCTGTGGAATAATTAAATGCCATGTTAGTGTTCATAGCTATTCCAAGGTTTTTCTCCAAAGGAGCATAAACAATCTTTCTGTTATCCGACATATATTCCCTTGCAACCTCTTCGGTTTTAGGTACACCTTCCTCACGCTTGCTACCGTCCACCAATACCAGTTGCCAATTGCCATAGGTCTGATTAATTACAGACTCTATCATATCTCTTAGATATCTCTCCGGGGTTTCGTATATAGGTACCAATATACTAATCAGCGGTCTGTAGGTGAAACTTGTAAGCCTCTGTCTTTCAAGCTCCTCTTCCTTAGGAGCGTGCTTCTCCCAAAACCATCCATTGTAGGCAAGTCCCGGTCCCTGCATCTTATATCTTACTCTGGAGGCGATACCATCCAAACCATTTTCTCTGATATAGCTTATTCCTTTTTTTATGTTAGTTGTATTAATTGCTGATAGATTAAACTTCATGGTATCCCCCCTCTCATTAATTTCTTATTGCCATAACTCCAACATAATTTCCATAAACCTAGCCCTTATGCTAGCTTAATTTTTTCTTAGGCTTCCACACAGATGGACAAAACAGTAACAAAAGTGGGAACAGCTCAAGTCTTCCCGCCAACATGTCAAAGCTTAACACCAGCTTTGAAAAGTCTGAGAAAAATCCAAAATTTTGTGTAGGTCCAACCATACTAAGTCCCGGACCTATATTATTAATTGTTGCCGCTACTGCTGTAAAGTTAGTAACCATATCCTTCCCCTCGAAGGATATTAAAAGTACAGACACCACAAAAAGTAGCATGAAGGTTACAAAATAAACATTGGTCGCTCTTAAAGTCTCATGTTCTACCACCTTGCCCCCAACCTTAATCTTTTTTACACTTCTAGGATGAAGGAAGGATATTATTTCTTTTCCAAAGGTCTTAGCCAGTATAATTATTCTGGCAACCTTTATTCCACCTCCTGTACTACCGGCACATGCACCTATGAACATAAGAAGCACAAGTATTGTCTTTGAAGTCTCAGGCCACATATCAAAGTCCACACTTGAAAACCCGGTTGTAGTCATAATGGAACCAATCTGAAAAAAAATATGACGTACAGCATCAGCAGTACCACTAATTATATCCCTCAAATCTATAAACATAATAGCTGCCGCACCAAGTATTATAGCAAAATAAGTTCTTGCCTCCTCATGCATCCATGCTTCCTTTAACTTACCGGTTATAATTAAAAAATACACTCCGAAATTAACACCAAATAATATCATAAAAATGGTAATGACCCATTGAATATATGGACTAGCACTCATAATACTGTCATTTCTAATTCCAAAGCCACCGGTTCCTGCTGTTCCAAAGGCAGTGCATAGAGACTCAAATACAGACATTCCCCCTGCTATGAGAAGAATCACCATAATAAAAGTCAGCACAATATATATTCCATATAAGAATATAGCATTATTCTTAACCTTGGGCACTATTTTACCTACTGATGGCCCTGGGCTTTCCGCCTTCATAAGATTCATATGAGTTCCACCTGCCATAGGTATAATGGCAAGAAGGAATACCAAAACTCCCATTCCACCTATCCAGTGAGTAAAGCTTCTCCAAAACAGGCTACATTGGGACAATGCCTCTACATCAGAAAGTATACTGGCACCTGTAGTAGTAAAACCTGATACAGTCTCAAAAAATGCATCAACATAACGTGGAATATCTCCATTTATTACAAAAGGAAGAGCTCCCACTGCCGACATCATGAGCCAGCTTAAGGCAACCGTCACAAATCCTTCTTTAAGATAAAAAGTTGTATCCTTTGGCTTTCTAACTACCAAAATTGTTCCAACCAAGGCACTTCCAAGTGCTACCCAAACAAAAGCCAGCCCTTCACTCATCTCTCCATAAACAAGGGATACTACAAATGGTAATAGCATAAGCCCCGCTTCAATATTCAAAACCCAACCTAATATATACGTTACAACTCTGTAATTCATTTTAGTTACCTGACTTTACTTTAATATATCTCTAACATCCTTAAAACCTGTATGGGCTGTTATAATTACAACTGTGTCTCCCGGCTGGATGGTGTCATTACCTCTAGGTATTATTATTATACCTTTTCGGTTAATGCAGGCCACAAGAAGGTTTTCCTTAAGTGAAAGCTCCATAAGTGGTTTCCCTGTAACCGGTGAATCCTCTGTAATCTCAAACTCTATGGCCTCAGCCCTATTCTCAAATATGTGATATAAGGTCTCAATGTTGCTTCCTATGGAATTCTGCATACCACGAACATATTTAATTATTGTCTCTGTGGACATATATCTTGGATAAATAACGCTTCCTATATCCAACTCCTCTATAACATCATTAAATGTACTTCTATTGATTTTGGTTATTACCTTGGCCTTAGAATTTTTCTTGGCAAATAAAGTAAGAAGAATATTCTCCTCATCCAAACCTGTCAGTGGAATAAATGAACCGGCATCCTTTATGCCCTCTTCGAAAAGCAAAGCTTCATCTGCTCCATCTCCATTGATTATAAGTGCATTAGGTAGCAAGGTGCACAGCTTCTCACAATGTTCCTTGTCTCTTTCAATTACCTTTACATCTATATTCATCTCCGAAAGCTGTTTTGCAAGATAATATGAGGTTCTTCCTCCTCCCACTATCATACAATCCTTTACATGCTGCTTTTTCATACCTATGTGGCGGAAAAATCTATTAGTATTTACAGGGGTTGCTATAAATGAAATCAAATCACCCTTTTTAAATATATTAGAACCATCAGGAATATCCAGCTGTCCCTCGTTTTCTATTCCACAAATAAGTACTCCCAGGGATGATGCTCCTATATCCTTAATCTGCTTGCCCACCAGCATATTATCCTCTGGTAGCTTGAATTTTACCAGTTCAACATGCCCCTTGGCAAAAGAGTTCATACTATTTGCGTTAGGAAGTCTTAATAGTCTGGACATCTCCTTAGCAGTCTCAAGCTCAGGATTAATAATAAGTGATATTCCCAGTTGCTTTCTTAAATAACTTAGTTCCTCACTGTAATCCGGATTTCTGACTCTGGCTATGGCAGCACACTGGCCTACCTTCTGAGCTATGGTGCAACACAGCAGATTCAGCTCGTCCGACGCAGTAACTGCGATGATAAGGTCTGCCCTATCGATTCCCGCTTCATTCTGTACGCTAAAGCTGGCCCCATTTCCTGTAACTCCCATAACATCATATAGTGTAGTTACCTTCTGTATGGTCTCGGCATTGGTATCTACAACTGTCACATCATGTTTTTCCTGACTAAGTCGCTCTGCTAAGGTTGTGCCAACCTTACCACAGCCTACGATTATAATCTTTAAGCTCTTATCACTATTTGAAAAAATCTTGCTCATTTTATTACTCCTTGCCGGACGTTTTCAAATTATAGGTCCAAATCAAAAAATTGCATACTTACTTTGAATTTTATCATTTTTACTTTAATAAGTCTATAAAAACAATTATTAATCTTAACCTTGAATCTTAACCACACAGCTTACTGATTTTATGTTATAATATGATGGGTTATAATTTTTTATGATTTTCCTTAATGTATTTTAATATATGAAAAAATACCTATATGCATATTTATTATATTAATATGCTTTCCACATAGTATAAGAAAGGTGACTTGTAAATTGAAATTACCACATTCACGACTTAAAAGTAAATTCTCGGAGAAGTTCTCTGAAACCATGAAGGCGGTACTTCCAATCCTTGGAATTGTACTTTTGCTGTGCTTTACCATAGCACCCATACCCCCTAGTATCTTAATGACATTCCTAGTTGGTGCTGCACTGCTTATAGTAGGCATGCTTTTCTTCAACGTTGGTGTTGAGCTTTCCATGACTCCTATAGGTGAGAGAACAGGAACTATTATGACCAAGTCTAAGAACCTGTTCATAATAATTTTCATAAGCTTCGTAATGGGCTTTGTAATTACCATATCTGAGCCTGACCTACAGGTTCTGGCTAATCAGGTTCCATCTATTCCCAATATGACACTGATACTGGCGGTTGCCTTAGGTGTTGCCTTATTCTTGGTACTTGCAATACTTCGTATGCTTATTGCTATACCACTATCATATCTGTTGGTATTCTTCTACGTTGTTATATTTGCCCTGACACCTTTTGTTCAAAAAGATTTCTTATCAGTGGCCTTTGATTCCGGCGGAGTTACTACAGGACCTATGACCGTTCCATTCATCATGTCCTTCGGTATCGGTATATCTGCTATCCGTAGTGATAAGCACGCCGCAGACGATAGCTTTGGTTTGGTATCCATGTGTTCTATCGGTCCTATTCTTGCAGTTATGATTCTTGGAATTGTCTATAATCCCGGCTCAGGGGAGCAGGTGTCAGAATCAATTCCTGATATTGCTAATACTGTTGATCTTTGGAGGTTATTTTCCAAGGAGATACCTACATATATACATGAGATTGCTGTATCCCTTCTACCAATAGTTGCATTCTTCACTGTTATGCAGCTTATTGTTCGAGATATTAGCAAGTCCACTATACTTAAGATTGCCGTTGGC
>JAGALE010000272.1 GCA_017625335.1 Lachnospiraceae bacterium | reverse complement strand
CCTATCTGTTTCTTCAGCATCTGATATCCTATCTAGACATGTCTTAGATACTAATCTATTATCAGATGTTAACGTAAGATTGTCTACACTTATTTCTCCTGCATTTATACTACATTTTAATGTATTTGCATCAATTGATTTTTTTACTCCATTGTTATCCATCAATAAATAATGTGTTATCTTACCATTATAGTCTCTTATCTTTTCTACACATGTTGCTGTTACCATAATTACATCTCCTTTTAGTTTATTATTTTATTATTTAAGAAGTCATAAACATATGCTTCTCTGTTACCAAGTTTAAAAAATATGTATATACCATAACCTATGTTTGATATTTCATATTCAGTAGATGTCCACACTACTTCTAACTGCTTATCATTGTGTTTTAATATTGATATTGTTCCATCTGTTCTTGATTCTTCATCATTTTCTTTACTTATTTTACCACTATACATAATGTAATGTACATCATCCTCAACTGCTTCTATGCTTATTTCCCCATATCCACTAAGTGTTGCCAAGTATTCTCCCTTAAGATTATATACTTTTGATTCCTTAATTAGTTGCATGTTATACAATGCTGTTAATGATTCTTCATATATCAAATTATTTATAACTCTAAATCTGTTAGTGTTTTCAACTAATATCTCAAATGTGTTTATATCTATAATTAATGATTTATTCTCACTTTGTTTAAATATATCAAATGGTTCGTTAAGTATAATTACATAATCACTAATGTATACTATATTATATCTCGTATCTAATATACAATCATGTACTAAATCTAATAGTCTTACGCCCGGTTTATCATCTATAAATGCATATACATCTTTATTACTTAGTTTTGTTAATTTACCATACTCGCTATATGCCATTTGATATATTGCTAATTTATCTTTTATATTACTTTCCATAAATTAGTGTCCTTTTCAACTTTCCCTGTAAACTTATTTTTGACTAAATGTGTTTCAAAGTCATAAATATATTTTCCACCTTCCATAGATATGACTTCTACTTCTGTACCATGTTTATCCAATCTATGTATAAGATAATTTTTGTCAAATGTTAAATCCTCTAATTCATCTTTATGTTTATTATAATATAATACTCTGTCATTATACATTACAGTAGATGATGCTATATACATACTACCCTTGATATTACTAACTGCCTTAATGTTATCAATCTTCCCTAATATCTTACCTGTATGTGATATTAATGTACATACATTATCTTTTTTGTCACATACCATATAATCATTTATATAAAATATATTTCCTTTTGTTTTATACACACATTCTAATGTATCTTTATCTAGAATAACAAAGTTTACCTTATCATTGTTAGTTACTTTAGATACAACTACTTTATCCATCACTACGAATGTTTTATATAATCCTCGTCTATCTAACTCTGCTGTATTGCTATTTATATATACTTCATTATGCTTGTCATCCAATAAATGAAATAGCCCATTTGTACACATAACGTTTCCACCATACAACATATTTAACATATCAAGTTTTTCTTTGTTTGATAAGTTTTTTATTTCTTTTTTACTATTCATATAATGCCCTCAGCCTATAATACAGGTACTAACTCTCCATCATTAGTAAGCCATTTAGCATATGCCTGTATGTCATCATGTAATTGTTTTAATGCCCAAATCAATATTGCTACATCATCTAGCTGTCCTAATCCGGGTACAACGTCTGGTATTAAATCCACAGGTGATACAAAATATATTATGCATGCAAATGCTCCAACTATTGTACCAACCGGTATTTCTCTATATGACCCATCCATATAATCACGTATCATACCTATGAGATAGAATATATCCTCTGCATATTCTCCAAGTGCTGGAAATGTTCTTATTTTTTCAGATGCTTTTGTTAAAAACATATTAGTTTTATTCTTATCTTTTAGAACTTCCTTAGCTGCATTAACTGCTGATTTTCTTCTATGTACTTGATTCATTTCATATATTAGCATGAATGGATTTTCTTGTATACCGTATTTAACTTTTATGTTGTTGTATGCACTTTTTACTCCACCAGCCTCTATCTGCAGTACCTGTGTTATATTATCCATAAAAAATGCTACCATAAACATTTTATTTCCTGATTGGTAGCTATAACTACGTTCTTGTGACCATTTCTCTACATCTATTATAGGTGAATCTTTATGTACATATAGCGATTGGTCTCCAAGTAATCTTGGACTAAATTGAGATGCTAATGACCTTGCATGCTCTTTATTTTGTACATCCCCAACTATATTCATGATATTACTATTTTTTAGTTTGACTGCTACTATTAGTCTCATCTGTATACACCTCTAATATTATTTGAATACCCACACAGGTAAACTCTTCTTCTCATTGATTGCCATAATATCTTCAGTTGACATTACTCTACCAGATAAATCTGATGTCATCACATTTCTTATAAGCACTGTACCTTTACCGCCATAGCCAGCACCAGTGTCTGTCACATACTTATAATGCTCCCTCTTATGACCATACCCAGTACCTGAACCTAGTATGTATATATCTTCGCAAGCTCCACGTTCAGACATTCTAGTTGCATGTACAATAGTCATATCAGCACTATTATACCA
This sequence comes from Lachnospiraceae bacterium, assembly GCA_017625335.1. GTDB lineage: Bacteria > Bacillota > Clostridia > Lachnospirales > Lachnospiraceae > Coprococcus_C. Next base: position 86 of record JAGALE010000272.1, on the reverse strand, counting down.
TTTAATTGCATCTGCTAGCTTCATTTTTTGCTTTGTATTCATTATTACCCATTCTCTCATAACTTTACCCTCCAAGTTTATAACAT
>JAGALE010000271.1 GCA_017625335.1 Lachnospiraceae bacterium | reverse complement strand
GAGACAGGATTATCCTCATATAGCCAGGGTGGCAAACGATTACCTTTTTTCTTTGCCATGTACTCACTGACCTTCCTTCAGCTCCCTGATAGCTGACAGTATTCTCTCTCTCATCTTAGGCTTCAGTTTATACCTCAGCACTCTGGACAGATATTCTGGAGTCACTCCCATCTGCTCAGCTACATCCTTAAAAAGAAGCCCTGACTCTTTTACGTATATCCTGATATCCAGATTGTTCATTGTCCTCTCCTTTCTGTTTAATTCTTGACTTTGTTCAATTCTTATTTTACACTTATAATGTTAATATTACCAACAATTATTAACTTTATAATTGTTAATTTAGGAGGCAAATATGAGCAGAAGAAAGACAGAAATTAACCCTATCAGAGCCGAAAGAGTAAGGACGCTGATTGAGCGTGAGAAAGAACGTGATCCTGACTTTACTCAGATAATATTTGCAAAAGACACCCACCAGACACAGCAGAACGTCTCACGGATCATCAACATGAAGACCGCTCTCACGGAAGAAAATGCTATGGATATAATCTCAGCCTATCCTGATTACCGCATAGAGTGGCTTTTGGGATATGATGATTTCATGACTCACTCTGACTGGGCTGACCATATCCAGCTCATGAAGGATCTTGTCGCTGATTCCATGTGGGGAGTGATTGAGAAGTCTCTGAACAAAAAAGGAAAGTCTCTGAAGTTTGTTCACAGATCAGGACAGCACATTGACTCTACTGAGAGACTCCATACTGATTGTTATTATTCAGTAGTGGACAGCCAGACCGGAAAGGAACTCAAAAGACTGACAGCTCTGGAGATGGTACAATTTGAAGAGAAGATACAAGAATACTGTGATTTCATATCTGATAAGTATCTGTGAGTATCAAATCTGAGTAACATATTCACAAATACCAAAAGTGAAGCAATTTAACGCTGAGACAGTCTCTCCCGGGACTGTCTTTTTTGTACTGTTTCTGGCTCTACTCAGATTTGACTTAGACAGCTTTTTCCCAGCTTAGCTGTTTACCCGTACATAAATATACGGATAAACCACTAAGCAAAAAAAGAGATCAGGACTTCCCTGATCTCTCTGATTTCATGTATTCATGTTTTCTCCCAGTGTCTGTAAACTGTGGACTTACTCAGCCCAGTCTCTCTGATACAGTCAGCCTTTTTCCCTTCAGGATGATCTTGTCTCCACTGTCTGACCTGATCTATCTTATCTGGTCTTCCTTCCTTGTTTCTCCAATCAGTATTATGGTTGATCTCATCTCTGACAAAATTCATGAGCCTGATATGGTCAGCTTGCTTCCTGCCATTCCTCTTATTTGCTGGTATGTAGATCCCACTCTTATACTCCACAGATCTTCTGGGATATATGATCCACTTCTCATCAAATGCCAGCAGAGCCTTCATCACATCATCTGTAGTGAAGTGATTATTCTCAGCGATAGTCAGAGACTCCATGTGATCAAATAGCTTCCATGCGTCCCTCTCCAGCTCTTCCCTTGTCACTGGATCTGGATTGTGCTTAGGATCATACATGGAGCACTTCTGAGCGTATATAGCCAGCATAGTCATACAGTGATATCTATGTCCTACAGTAGCTCCACTCAGGATCTGTCTCTTCCACCACTCATAGAGATTTCTGGAGATATGCCATGATCCACGCTTCACCTTCCTGACCACTCTACTCTCATACCACTCAGGATACTTCTCTTTTGCTTCTTGAAGAGTCAGTCCTTTTCTCTTGTAACTGAGATCAGTCACTCTGTGAGCTTCATTCAGGATATATCTATTGAGATACTCCATAGAGACTGGATCACCTATCTGATAAGCTCTTGCTCTGTCTCCAGTCTTAGTGACCGTCCCCACCACTCTAAAGCCCTGATAGATTCCCTCTTGCTGGATCTCTTTCTTGCTCTTAATATCACAGATAGTATCATGCCAGATCAGATCAGTCAGATCATGCTTGAAGATCTGGAGCTGTTTGGCTGTATCCTTAAAGAGATTGATGGGCTCACTCAGAACATAATACAAGTGAAGCCCAGTCCCAGAGCTCACTATATATGTCGGCTTTGGTATTCTGCCAGCCAGCTCTATGTGACGCTCCAGAAGAGAGATCAGACCCACTGGGACTCCATTCTCTATCCTGATCTTGTCCAGATCCACAGCTATAGCATACATGACTCTTGCATTTTCAGCTGTCCTCTCTTTCCCCACATAGCTGATAGGACTCATGAGAGAGAAGTCCTCTGTCTGACAGACCTCATCTATCATGTCCAGATCATCTGTGAGAGTGTACCTCTTGATCAGAGTGTCCCCATTAGCCTTCTTCTTATTTGTCACAGAGACTATGATCCCATTGTACTTATAGACAGAGCTCCCCTTCTCTCTCAGCTCTCCCTTCTTCTGAAGATCACCTTCAGGGAAGATAGCTCTATAAAAATCTCTGGGCTCTACTTCATCATAGAATTGCTCCAGATATGCTGTGAGCTCATTCATATCTCATTATCCTCTCTCTTGTATGGATCTTGATAACTGTCACTATTACTCTCAAACTTAATACAGAAGTAAGCTCTATCTGGACTCCCCCAGCGTCTGGTCTTCTCACAATAGATCTTTTTTGAATGAGGGATCTTTCCCCACCCATTAGGAGACTCAGACTCTCTCCATTCATACTCTCCAGCATATTTACATCTCCAGCACCTAGTCAGCCTGATCACCGTCTTATCATACTGGACTATATCCCCTATCGTATAATTCTGCATACCACAGACCCCCTATAGGACGCTATCTTATCAATGAAGTTTTGACACCTTTTGGAGCCATTATAAGGGATAGCCTGAACTAGTGTCAAGGCTACCCCTTCTGAGCCCTCTGAGAGCCTCCTGAGAGCCCTCAGAGCCATTCTCTACTGTGTCTCACTCTTTAGTATATTGCTCTGATTTAGCTAACCTACGGACGTATTCTATCACTTTTTTCTGTTCGTCCTCTGTCAGATCTCTAAACCGTGATATAAACCTTTTCTCTTCTTCGTTTAAGTCTGTGAATTTTATTCCCATGTCTATTATTCCCATGTTTATCCTCTCTTTTTATGCGTTTATATGTATCTTCAGAGCCCCTCAGAGCCCGTCTGAGCCCCTCTGACAGCTTCCTTGATAATTTGATCAGACCTCTTCTTCAGAGCCGTCTGAGAGCCTTCCAAACTCTTCTATCCACTCTCTCACACACTTGATATCATCCTCAGTGGGCTCTCTCTTGAAGCCTTCCAGAGCTTCCTTGATCCCGTCCTTCACCCATTGATCATCTGGATCAGCTTCTTCAGGATGGTCTTTCAGGTATGCTTCTTCGTCCCACGCTTCCAGAAACTCCACCACTGTCCCCACTGATCCACACTCAAGAAGGTGAGGGAGAAGCTCCTCTTTATTCATCCATGTGAAGCCATGTCTCTCATACCACTGATCAGCCAGCGAGGACTCATCTGATCCTGAGTAGAATGAGCCACCTATCAGATCACCCACAAATGTCTCAAATAGGCTCTGTACAGTGATCCCTGATCTCCCACACTTCTCAGCCAGGTCTCTCAGATCCTTGTCACTGATCCTGACTGGGACTGACCTGAGCTTCAGCTCTTCCTGATCCCTGATATCTCTCTTTGTATCCATCCGCTCCACCTCTCTCTCTGATTTCATATCTACATGATTTCATGATTTCTTCTGAGCCCTCTTCAGCTCATAGATCTTCTTCTGATCCTCTGTGAGAGAGTGCTTCTTGATATATTCAGTCATAGCCAGAGTCCCCAGCTCATCCACCTTCAGCCCCTTAGCGTCAGCCCACAGTCTCCAGCTGTCTACCTGATCCACTTCAGCCCTGAATGAGAAGACCTTCTTCTGAGCCTTCTGAGGGCTCTCTGTGACCTTCTGAGGGCTCTCTGTGACCTTCTTAGGCTCAGCTGGCTCAGCTCTCTTAGTGGTCTTCTTAGTGGGCTCTGTGACGCTCTCAGACGCTCCAGAGAAGAGCTTATCAAGGCTTGACCCAGCCTTCTTTATGCTGTCTATCTTCTTATTTGCCATCTTCTTCCTCTCCCTTCATGAGCTCATCTATAAATGACTGATAGTCTACAGTGGCGTTAGCTTTTGGAGCTTCAGTGAATAGATCAGCCATCATAGCTTGACTCTCCCTGACAGCCACACTGTTTCTGATATACTGAGTGAAGACCTTAGTCCCCAGCTTCTCAGCTGACTTAATGACCTGATCCATTAAAGCCTTGCTCACATTCGTCCTCTCATCATGTCTGGTTATGAGAAGACCTGAAATCTTCAGATCCTTATTGCTGTACTTCCTGACCCTCTGGATCAGAAGATTGAGCTGAGAGATTCCCTGAATAGCATAGAGATCAGCTGTGAGTGGTATGATCATACTGTCAGAAGCTGTGAGAGCGTTGACAGTCAAGATCCCCAGCGTTGGTGGAGTGTCAATGATACAGAAGTCATAGTCTTTCTTGATCTCTTCCAGAGCTTCTCTCAACATATACTCCCTACCCGTCTGAGTGAAGTCCATGTCAGCACCGGCCAGAGCCAGACCTCCGGTGATCAGATCATAGCCAAGATCAGTCTTCTGGATCAGATCAGAGAGCTCAGCTGCCCCCTTAAATACATCATAGAGAGTCTGATCCATATTGAGGATATCAGCTCCGGATCCCAGCGAGAGATTGCACTGAGGATCAAGATCCACAGCTAAGACCTTATATCCTCTCTGAGCCAGTCCTGAAGCCAGAGCTTCTGTTGTGGTAGTCTTAGCCACTCCACCTTTTTGATTTGATAATGTGATCGCCTTCATCACTCATCCTTCTCCCTTCTCTCTTCAGCTTCCCTGAGATAGTCCCCCAGAGCTTCTATATCCTCATTGAGCTGTCTCTCATAATAATCCAGTATCTGAGCCAGCCTAGCTCTGGAGCTCTTATCATCATGCTGAATGAGTGCATTTACAAGACGCTTAGCCCCATTGATCTTCTCATACATTGTCTGTACCTCCTTTCTGTGTCCAGCTGTGAGCCCTTTGTCTTCCCAGCTTTTCTGTATTATGAGGGAGATCCGACTCAGCTATGATCTTCTTAGATCCGTCCGGCTGGATCTCCATGATATCCTCATAGATATTGACTGTGAGCTTCTGAGATCCTTGCGGAGTCTCTACAGTGACTGACTCATCCTCTTCATATCTGAGATATGTAGTATCAGGATCATATCCCAGCTGAGTGAGATACAGAGTAACATCTTCCTGAACCTTTGACCTCATGTGATCACCTTCTTTCTGATTTCTTGTATTCATGATTTCATGATTGCATGATTTCACATCCCCAATATAACACCGCTCAGACTATTTGTCCATAAGAAAAGACTGAAGACCATCTCTGATCTCCAGTCCTTCTGATCACTCTGATCTCATTTCCTTCTTGTACTTGTACAGTGTATTTCTGGAGAGCTTAGCTGAGATCTCCCTGTCTTCCACCTTGCCTGATCTCTTCTTGTTTGGGATCTTCACTGTCTTAGTGCTCAGGACTCCCAGAAGCTCCACATCTGAGAGAGTGCCGTCAAAGTCTCTACTGTACTTCCTGATCAGAGCCTTAATGGGCTCAGCCTTCTTGATATTCAGCTTATCACCCTTCTCTCTTCCTATCCGGCTATACTCAGGATGATCCTTGTATGTATCAGGATAGAGGACTTCCAGCTCTTCATTGTGCTTCTTAGCTTCAGCTATACCTTCACCGGCTCTCTGAGCTCTGAGATCTGTCTCAGCCTGAGATTGCTCAAATGCTATCTTGATCTGTTCCTCAGCTACCCCCATCAGGATGATCTTCAGTCCCTGATCCAGATAGTCCTTCCCCGTCTTGACAGTGGCTCTCCTGATCTGTCCTGAGAATACATCCGTATTAAGATACGGCTCTTTCAGGAATACAAGATTGACCCCTTTTTCAAAGAGCTCCTGATATGTCTTGAAGCCTTCCTCCGCATTTCTACTCATTCTGGAGACCTCATCAAAGACTATCAGATCACCCTTCTTCAGCTTAGAATAGAGCTTGCTCCAGATCGGTCTATCCATTGTCTTTCCAGTATATTCCTCAGTCATAATGACAGCTTTGGGATACTCACTCTGAATATTCTTGATCTGTCTCTCTTTGTTCTGCTCCAATGTACTGACCCTCACATATCCATAGATCTTCATGACCTGTCCTCCTTTTGGTATATTGCTTAATTTTGGTCTTACTCAGTTTTGCTACTGTCAATATACCATAGAAGGACAGACCAGTCAACGCTTTTGATACTGTTTTCAGTTACCCCAGATTTGATACTTAATCACTGAATACCTTTTCCAGATCAGAGCCTTCTC
>JAGALE010000270.1 GCA_017625335.1 Lachnospiraceae bacterium | reverse complement strand
GACAAGATATGCAACTTTGGCAAAATGCTTATCACCTAATTGCTCCAGCAGCCATGTCTTGCCAACCTGTCTGGCACCGTTAAGAATAAGGGGTTTTCTATTTGTGCTATCTTTCCACTCTATAAGTTTTTGAAATACAATTTTTTCTATATGTAATGTTACATTTTTTAGCAGATGTTTCGTTAGCAAAGATACACTTTTCAGCATATAAAACAACTATCGTACTACATTTATTTGCACTTGATTTTAGGCATGCGGCTTTGTGATTTTATTTTCTAGTCTACTCAAGACACCAGAATAGAAGGTTGTCTGGCTTGAGAAGAATGATTGGATTTTGCTCATCCTGCAGAGTGCAGCAGGCAGTTCAATAAATAGAAAATTACTCAAAAACTATTAAAGATGATCTCGTTGAAATACTATTTCCCGATACAAAATGTGTGGTTGTGTTTGTAATGAATTGATAAATAGGTTATTATATCGGTTTTGTGATTGATTGGGTAACAAACCAGTAACAAATTTACTCAAAACATTTATAATGATCTGTTATTGCTTTGTTGCTTTTGTTACTCCTGAGGATAGAATAAAAGGGGAGCGATTTTACCGATTCAAAACCCCTCCCCAGTTCCATATCAAAGGATGTTAATTAGTGCCTATCTAAACCAATAGGCAAAATTCTGGAGTTTGTTGAACCATTCCAGGCTCTAAGCTAACAGTACACAAAGGTACAGATTTAATCTCATATAACAAAAAAGGAGAGGTACCAACTTCACAGCTATCCTCTCCCAAAACCCATACAATGGTATAAAAACGATAAGTATTCTCCACGGATCAATGTGGAGTTTTCCAATATTCTTTTACTTCACCACCAGCTAATAATTTGTCGCACATATCTTCTGCTTCAATATATCCCAGCAGAGGTTTTAACTGGTGTTCTAACTCACAAGATAATTGTGATATTTGACTAAGATTCTCGCTATACAAATCCCTAAAAGCCTCAACAGTGGGTAAATATTCCACAGCATAACTTAATTTTATAGCATCACTTACAATCTTTCTTACCTGTTCTTTTACTGCTGCTTCCATAATTATCTATATTTATTGGTTATTACTATACACTGCCTCCAGAACATCATCCGCTAACATATAGCCATGTATTTCACCCAGGAGATAGATAGCTTGGTTAAGAGTGCCCAGGGTTGTTTGTCCTGCCTCCTGGAATTGTTCTTGAACTATAGGAAGATCGTGGATTTTCTTAAAACGATCCTTGCAACTCTTGATTGCAGCCATAAGGTTTGCAACTTCATTTCTGATCTCCTTGTAATCTGCTGGCTCAGTCATGTAAGCCTGGGAATTTGTCTTACTCATAATATAAGTGTATTAAAATTTGATAGCTTTTCTGTGCGACAAAGGTATGTTACATAAATGAAACTACCAAATAAAAATATACTTAATTTATTGATAATCAGCAATATGTGTTTGGTGAACACACTTTTTACAACTCTACATCTACATCTTCACCCCAAACATCGTTGATAGTAACAGATATGTTCTTATCACTGATCGTTGAGAACAGTTCACCGCTTACTATAGTTCTTTTGTTCTCATAGATCGGAGCTGTTACCGATTTTTCACCCAGTAAATTGTTACTGGTATCATATACAGAGATCTTAACCTTTACATCTTTTGAGGGTAAAGCATCAGGAAATGAGAAATAGTAATCAAACACCTCCAGTTTCCCCTCTGTTATTGTTGCCTGGTAGGTGTAGCTGTCATTATAGCTACCTGTGTTCTTAGGGAACCATCTATAGTTATCAGAGAATGTATATTCAACCTTTGATACATTGCTGAGCACATCATCTGTAATGTTGATTCTTAGCAAACCGCTTTTTCTGGGTAGCTCTACATTAAAGCTGGTTGAGGATGATTCTACAGTGATTGTACCTGTATAGTAAAACACCTCCATATCTTTATGAGAAAAGTAGCTCTCATAATCAAATTTGCTGGTGTTTACAAAAGAACAGGATCCATTACCTTTGCCCAGAGCATAAAATAGGGTTGTATATGTACCAGGAGTGAGGCTTTCTGTTATTACTCCAAAGTTCTCATCTGGATCATTGGCATCATAGGTAGAGGATCCATACTTAATGAGCTGGGAGTTTGAACTGTTGTAAATGTAGTAGCAGATCTTATTCACTACCTCACTCAGTTCTGCTCCACTGGTAGCAGCTCTACTCATCGGTTGTGTATCCACATTGAGAGTAGAAACATTGAAAGTTACTGTTACTGGATCCTCTGAAATATCAGTGATCACAGATTCATTACACGCTCCAAAGAGCACGCACGCCAGGAATAGAACTGGCATCCACTTTGATTTAATCATAATACATTGTATTAAATTGTTTTGGTGCAATATTGCCCGACAAAGTTACAATGCTTATAATTTACCAGGTAAATAGAGCCTCAACAAAGTTGATCTGCTGAGGCTCTGAAAGCGTTGATATACTAAATAAAACAAATATTACAATCAGTTTTCAGGGTTAATATATCTTACTTTTACACCTTTCCCTGTATGGCTGATCCTTGCATTTCCATATACATTCACCCATACTTTTGAGCTGGATCCAACGGTTTCCAGGTTGAGGTAAGAATCATCATACACATCAATAGTGACACAGGCATAACCAGAAACCTTTATAGTTGCTTCTGACTGGTGCCTAATGAAAGCTCTGCACACTGAATAACCTCCATAGGAGAGTGTACCTTTGCAGCCTCCCAGGAGTACCACATTAGGCAGCTCTCTCAAATTCAGATTCTGTTTATCTACATACACTCCATAAGGCTCACATTTGCCCTTGAAATTCTCCCTGATAAAGTCCAGTGTGGGGTAGTCGTTCTTTATGCAGAAATCAATACCACGCACATAGAGATCTACCAGGCGTTTCATACTCACACCATCCCTGAGTTTGTTTTGCCAGGGCTGGCATAGCCCTTTAGCTATACCATCCTGTTTAAGTTGTTCTATCAGTTCCATATTATGAAATTCCTTGTGATAGCAGTGAGCTATCCTTTGTTTCTATTCGTTTGAGGGTGTTTTCAATGTTACCCAATCTCTCAGCACTTACACGAGTGTTAGCTGCTATCTCTGCCTGATAGATAAGCTGGTTACGCATTATCACTGTCTGATCGCTTTGGTTGATTACTATAGCGTTCATTCTACCAGCAATCACACCGCCTGTTTCCTCACTCATAGAGCGAACAGCACCAGTGAGAGGATCCTGGCTTTCCTCCTCCTTATCATCACGCATCCATTTCTCATTTTTGGAGAGGTAATTATCTGAAATCTCCTCCATATCCTCCTCCATCTGTTCCAGCATACGCTCCTCAGCCTCGGAAATAACACCATCCTCCATAGCTGTAGCCAGGTAAGTCATAAACTTTTCCACCTCTGGTTTCAGCTTGTTTTTAAGCTGCTCAATGATAGCTGTACGGATCATATTCTTAACGGAGTTGGCAGACTTACCAGCAGCCGTTTCTCCAGCAGCCCAGGCATCGGCATAGGCAGCAGAGAGATCATCAATCGCACTCATAATATCGGTACCATTGATAGCATCAATGATATTATATTTGGTGTTCTCAGCTATCTGCTTTTCGTTCTCGGCTATCTGCTCCTCCCATTCCTTGATACGATCCCAGTCAGTATCTTTCTTATCCTTTTCAGCCTGGATCTGCTGTCTGATTTTCTCATTCTGCTGCTCCAGGTTTTCATTCTGCTGCTCCAGCATTGAAGCCTTATCAGTGGAGTAGGCTCTACCTATTGCATCGCCCATATCATCGTAAGCACTTGCAAGCTGATCTACTTGCTCCTGGAGTTTCTTAATCTGTTTCTCCTTACGAGCATCGTGCATTTTGTTGAAAGCACCGATCACAGAGGTAATACCACTCACAACAGAGGTAATACCACCCAGGAGATCACCAGACATAATTTGACCGACACCCATTGCAGTCTGACCAACTCCATCGAGAGCATCTGTAACGCTGCCTATAGTATCAGCAAGTTCACCACCTCCAAAGCTGGATGCAAGTGTAGCAATGGAATCACCCACAGATCCTACAACCTGGTTAATGGATTGTATGCTGGCTGTCATTAGTTTGGCTGAGGTTTCTACCTGTTTCTCCAGGGCTTTTATTTCATCATCTGTTAGGTTGTCCTGTTCAGCCCTTTTCAGCTTCTTGCAAGCCTGGATATAGTTATCAAAGGCTTTACCCAGTGCATTGAAAGGATTAAGCTCTGTAACCTTTTCCTTTGCTTTGTTGAGGCTGTCTATCAGAGCCTGGTAATCGGTAGGGGAGAGTTTCAGATCAGCGTTTGCCATCTGATTCTCTATGCTTGTGATCAGCTTCTGAATTTCCCCAGCAGTAAGCGTGTCTAAGTTCTGGAACAGATTTTTCCAATCAGTTGAGGCTTGTAGCTGTTCTGCCTGGAGTGCTGAGAGAGCTGCTTTCTCTCCCTCGTTGATCCTTGCCAGCAGATCAGCGTTGTTCTGGGCTATATCTGAAAGCCTCATCGCATTGTAATTAGCGGTGATCTCTCTTTTCTTTTCCTCATAACTCTTGAAATCTGCCAGTATAGCCTGGTTAAGTTCTTTCTGGGCTTCTCTATCCTGGCTGTCAAGATCATTCTGGATCTCCAGCTTTTCATCAGGGTTGAGAGAGGTGCTTTTAGCTAAGCTCTCTTTTGCCTTTGCTATAGCCTCAATTTTGGCAGCCAGTGTTGTAGCCTGGTTTATGGTTTGGGCAATGCTCTCCCTGAAAGCATCCATAGCAGAACGCTTGCCAGAAATCTCATCTCTTTGTACAGTCAATGAAAATAGATTCTGTTGATCTCCAGAGGTGAAAGCATTAGGATCCTGGTTTCTCTTAGCCTCCAACCTTGCTATTTCCTGGTTTACCCATTGAGAGTAAGAATTACCATCTTTGAGTAATGTGGCAAACTGGGTATCAGCAACCTGTTTACCCATGTTTTCAACCCATCTATAATAAAGCTGGTACTGCTTCTTTCTGTAGGCTATTTCCTCATCAAACAGATCCACCAGATTGCTGTTGTAGTTCTGTTTTTCAAGCGATCTCCTTTCCTGGAATCCTGTTACCTCAGATTGAGATAAACCGCCCTTATTAGCCTTTTTTCTGGCTTCTAACAGTTCTTTCTCCTCCTTATCAATCTGAGCCAGGTTTTTCTTGTGCTGTAGGTCTAAAAGGGCTTTTCTTTTAGCATATCCATCTTCCATTACAGAGATACGATCCTCCTCCAGTTTAATCTCTGCTTCCAGTCTTTTCTGGCTGTATTGATCACCTGTTGAGGCTGTACCTGTTTTCTCTCCTGTAAGCAGTTCCAGATTCTTCTTTGCAGTGTTCAGCTCCCTGGTCTTATCTTCAATCTCCTGTGCCAGGTTATCCTTTGTAACCTTTCCACTCCTGAGATCTTCCAGCTCTTTAGTGAGGGAGGCGATCTGAATCTTTGTTTCCTGTACCTGTTCTGTATAGGTCTTTGTGGTACCAGTAGAATCATCCAGGCTTAATGATGTTGTGTTGATCTCCTGGTTTAGCTCCTCTATAGTCTTGTTGATTCCAGTAAGCTCCCTTTGTGCCTGTTTGAGCTGCTTTTCAGCCTTTCCTGCCTGTCTGAGCATATAAAGCTGATAGTTTGCCCCAGCATCACCATAAGCGACATCAGGAACCTGGGCACTGGCAGTATCATAAGCAGATTGTTTCTGTATGATCTCCTTTTCTTTGAGCCTCTTTTCTCTATAGGCTGCTTCCAGTTCCTCCTGAGCTGCTTTGAGCTTGATCTGCTTCTCCAGCTTTGTAAGGTAATCCTGAATGGCTTTGGTGTTGTTGCTTATGATCTCGCCCTCCTGGGTTAGTTCTGCATTGTAACCAGGTACGATCTCTTTAAGTTCTTTGAGAGCCTTGATCCTCTCTGAATAAGTCTGGTTAGAATCATTCAGGATCTTCTGGAGTGCATCTACTTTTGAGGCTTGTGTAGCAAACTCTTCACCAGCTTTCTTTGTCGCATTGGCTAAACCTACCTGATCCTCTGTGATCTCCTCCTCCTTTTTGCCAAAGAGGGTGAGTACAGAAAGAGCAGCACCCAGTAAACTGATAATCCAGCCTACAGGATTGGCTTTCATTGTTGCCCAGAGTGTTTTAGTGGCTGCTGTTACTCCCTTAGTGGCTACAGTTTCTAACTTTAGCAGAGCGATCTTTGCCTGTCGTACCGTGTTATCCAGGATAGCAACACCTGTATAGCCTTTGGTAGCCAGGGTATTCAGGACTATTGCAGCCTTATAGCTTCCATAAGCTACAGTGATTGCCTTAACGATCCTCAGAATATCATCTAAATGCTCTACCAGATAAGTAGCTCCAGAAATACCAGCAGCAAACACATCCTGGTTATCTTCACCAAGTTTATTCAGGGCACTATCCCAAGCATCACCCAGGTTGGCGATCATACCAGTAAGGGATTTGCTCTGTTTCTCCATGAGGTTGAAAAACATTCCACCCTCGTTTGTGAGATTTTGGATAACCTGTTGCACCTCAGGAAATCCTACTTTACCCTCAGATACCAGCGTTTTCACCTGGCTCTCTGCCACACCTAAGATCTTTGCCAGCTCTTTCACCATTGGAATACCTCTACCTGTGAACTGGTTGAGATCCTGAGCGTACAATCTGCCCTGTGTCATGGTTGTTCCATAGAGGTAAGCAATATCCTGGAGAGGGATAGAAAGCCCAGAGGCGATATTTCCCAGGCGTACCAGGGTATCATTTACATCCTCAGCAGCTATACCATATTGGAAAGAGTGTCTATCTGGAGTTCTGGACTGTCTTTGTGATATAGATCACATTCAGCCATCTTTGTTATTTGATCTTTGTAGTATTCTACTTTTTCCAAATCAATCTTACTCATTGCCATCAGTTGTTAGAAGAAATCTTTGATAATACTTTGTTAATGATCTTATTCATGGCTGTAGGAAAATCCTTTTTTGCTTTCAGTTCAGCAGGGAGGATAACATTATAGCCCTTTGCCTCAACATAAGCAGCGTAATTCATGCCAGCTACAATTATCAGAGAGTAGGAGGATTGAGCATCGCTAAGCATATCATTTACCACTTTCAACGCTGAATCCACGCTAACACCTGGCTGTGTAGCACCGCCAAAAGAAATGATCTCTTTATTACGCACTACAGCATAACCTATAGAGTTTGTGAGGTTGCCTGTCTGATCGGTATAGGTATGGTTATCCTTTGCATAAGCAGCCAATTCTTCACCCAGCATTTGCAACTGGGTAATAATGGCTCTATCCATTCTTTCAATAAGCTGTTTTGTTATTCCACTTATGCCGTTATGCTCTAATTTTATTCCCATTTTTAATGATTTTGTTACTGGTTTGTTACTCGCTTTAGAAAGAATTATCCTATTTACCTGGTGAATAATCTTTTACTTTCTGTTTCACAGATTCTGGATTAGAAAGTAAGCAGCCATCAGCAGCCTTAGATCTGCTCTGTCTCATCTTCTCCAGGATGGAGTTATATTGCAGTAGTTCCTCAGTTGTCAATACAGATAGATCCATATTGTTACTGTTGGTTACTTGCATATCACCCTCTATAGGTTGTACTGCCTTACCGAACAGGTATTCAATAATCCAGCGTATGGTTGTACTTTCCCCCTTTGAGGTTTCACGACAAATAGCCTGGGAGAGTACCACGAACACCTGAGCTATTACCTCATCCTTTTTGATCGTTTCTGGCTGCTCTCCATTCCTGAGCTTTTCAGCGATCTCTTTTATATCAATGTTGAGGGAAAGATTTAAGGCTGTAGTTTGCCTTATATCCACACTCAGCAGCGATAACAGCAGATCTTTTATCTGTCCAGTAGTGAAATTATCACAGGCTGATAGCTGAAAGCCATATTTCCTCTTTAGGATGTTGAATACTTTGGGAGGTCTGCCACCGCTATGCTTCTTTGGCTGCTTGGTAGAGGTAAACCTACTACTTACCCCCTCGTTATTGCCTGGTTGGAATCCCTTTGCCATACTCAATGCCGTTTTAATGCCGTATTCTGAGAATCCAGGAGGCTGCTAACCCCCTGGAGATCTCACTGGCTTGTTAATACTCATTTACTGGGTGAATTACTGAATAGCACTGAATCGGTTTCCAATTAGATCCAACTCCCCACCATTCAACTCAATCAATGAATAAGAGCCATTATATACACCCAAAGCCCTCAAACTATTGTGATCATCCCCAAATGTTTGCCCCATGTATGACTGATTAGGAGTTTTAGGAGCTTCTTTGATAGCCTTTTCTAACTCGTTATAGGCATCCATAAATTTGAGATAGGCTTCATAAACCGCTTTTCTCCCAGGTGTATCTATATAAACATTGAAAGATCTATCCAGGTCGTTGTAGCAATCCTCAGTCATAGAAACTATACCATCATTGATTTCTATATTTTTACAGAGGATCCCCAATGAAACTATATCATCATACTTGTTTTGGTATTCATGTGTAAAGATCTCAACCTTTTTACCCAGTTGTTCCTGGTATTCCTCTTTCAACTCTTTGGCAGCAGCTTCTTTCAAAGAGGCTTTTAATCTTTTAGGTAGGAAACTTAAATGTTTCTCTATATCTGTTTCTACAGTCAAGTGATGCAATTCTTCACCGTTTAAGAGCCTTTTCAAGTTCTCTAATGTAGGCTCAATAGAGAGCTGCTTCATTCCATTTACCAGGTCTTGTAATTCTTGCACCCTATATTTGTAGAAATCCAACCATTTCTGATATTCTGGGTTTCTGTGTACTAAAATTCTTTCTTCCATGATCGTACTATTTAGCTTTGATTCTTTCCAAAAGTTCATTT
>JAGALE010000269.1 GCA_017625335.1 Lachnospiraceae bacterium | reverse complement strand
TTTTCTTTCTCATAAAATCCCCCTTAAATATAATAAAATTAATATTTCTATTCAAATATCCTATACCACTTATATCCCACATAGAAGAACACTTCTCTGGCAACAAATGGTATTTTTGTTTTTAGACTTTGATACCTAGTTGTAGGCGTAGGTGAACTATAGCCTTCTATGCCAGCATCCTTAGCCAACAGCATCGCTCTTTTCATATGCAAAGGATCACTAACTATTATAGCTGTTTCATATCCTTTTTGCTCCATAATAAGCTTTGCATTCTCAAGATTCTCCTCCGTAATAGTGGATGTATCCTCTGTTAGTACATCTTCTGCTAAAACACCCATACTAATGGCATATTCCTTAGCATAGTATGCGTCAGACTTAACATTTCCTTCACCTATTCCACCAGTAACTATAATCTTTTCTACAAATCCTTCCTTGTATAATGTAATTCCGTGATTAATTCGTTCCCTATAAACTGGGGAAACCTCTCCCTCATAGGCTGCTGCCCCAAGTACTATAGCAACATCTGCCTTACATTTTTCATCCTTAGTGCTGTAGATACAAATACTAGCTACATTTATTACTATATATACAACCACCATTATAATTATGGTGATTACTATTATTTTTCTTCTTAATTTCCTCAAATATATCTAATTCTCCACATAATTTCTATTTTAACGAAGCTCAAGTCTTATATACCTAATACTTAGTTACCTTTCCAAACACAAGGTCCACATATGTAAATCCAAATGGACTATCCGGATTTCTTCTTACAGTAAATGTAAACTCTGCATCCATAAACATAGGGTCAAATATATCACTATAATTAAGGTTTGCAACACCCTTAATTACATAGTTTTCACCCTCCATGTAGGTCTCATTTATGGTTATTGTGGTATCACAGAATCCCTGGTGTTCCCAGATTTCATAGCCATTTGCTCCGGCCATAACATTACCCTGCTCATAATATACTATGCCTGTATAATCGAATACATTTGCAACATAGGTGTCTATGTCCTCCTTAGATACAGACATATATCCTGCATCCTGAGTACCTGAGACTACATATGTTTTCAGGCTGTCTGCTTCATCATTATATCCCATAGCATCATTTGCAAGGGTTCCTATCATCGTCATTACAACCTCATCAGACATCTGAAGAGTCATATTCTCTATAGATTCTGCTGCTGGTGCCTGAGTTGAGGTTACATATTTTGCAAATACAGTAAGACTATCTATCTCCTCAGCAGTAAGGTCTGCTTCTACCTGCTCATTTTCCTCAGAATTTGCCTCCTCAGATGAATCTCCTTCTTGAACATCTGCATCGGACTGACCCTCTTCTAAAGTACCACCAACTGACTGTGGAAGTGTTGAATAGTCAATCTCTTGTACATCGCCCTGATAATCTGTAGTGTTATCATCAGAAAATACTGTAACCTCATATCCTGAATCAACAGTTACTTCCTCATCAGATATAGTTCCATCAGCATTTATAAGCTTGGTTACAACTGTTCCATGGAATACGGAAATTCTTGAACAGGTAGCACCTTTAGAATCCTCATATACATTTACACGGTAGTTTGTTCCTCTAACTGAAATAGTAACATTTGGTGTATTAATCTCATAAGAGGACTCACCATTAAGCTTCTTCTGTATATCATTAGTGATAGCTCCGCTTTTTAGCTCAATACTTGTTTTGCTATTTTCCTTTGTACCTGTAGCCACTAATGTAAACTCAGTTTCCTCTTCCACATATACATATTTGTCATCATCAAGCTTAAGATTCATAAGTCCCGAATTAAGCTTAACATTGTCTCCTGACTCTAAAACCATATTAGCATATGGCTCTATATTCCCAGTAGAGTCTCTATTAACAATTCCATCCCCTTCATACTCGTAAACCTTGATAATTCTATAAGACTCCTTGTTTTTAAGGAATAACACAGCCACAACTGCAGCACATGCCACAAGCAATAACACCAAAATAGTTACAATAAGCTTCTTACTCTTCATAGGCAACCTCCCTTACATTAATTCTTCCCATTTGCAATTAAATCATAGCTTTCACCTATCATCCTTCTGATTTCATTATCAGGAATAGAACCATCTAATATTATAGTATTCCAATGATTCTTATTCTGATGATATCCTGGAATTACTGATTTGTATGTACTTCTCCACATATCCTTCCACTCTGGGTCAACCTTTACATTTACACAGATGTAACCATCCTTCTCATAGGTCCACGCAAAAGCCTTGGTATTCTTCCTATATCTAAGAAGTATCCAATTAGGATCCTTAAATGGTGTGTCGGTGTACACATCATCAAATTCCATACAATATTCTATTATTGACTCTCTGGTAGTCATAGAAAATATTTGTTTCATAATCTTCTCCCATTAATTAATCATGATTATACCACACACCATAGAAAAAGCCTAGAATAAGGTTTTATTATTAAACCCTATTCTAGGCATATTATTATATAAGATCAAAATCTATATATTTTCTAATTGATCTTCTCTACTCTTGTGTTATCAAATACCTCAATACCAAAAATCTCTATAGTTTGTCCAACAAGATATTCACCCTCTGCACTGTGTATAGCATGATAATCTGTTACACTATATGCTATAGCCTTATATTCAACAGTGCCTCCATCCTTGTAATGAAGCGGAATTGGAAATAATAATATAATCAAAACTATAACTATTATAATTATTCCTATTTTCTTTTTCCCTTTATTCTTTTCCATAACACATTTCCTTCCTTTCGAACAAAGAATTTATAACTATATGTAATATACTGCATAAATGCTCTATTTTATGGAAAACACTACTTAGTTTTATATTTTTTCTACCATATTATTAAGCCATACTCCACTCTTTACCATAAAGAATCCAATTATAGCCTTAATAAATTCTAAGCTTTGTACTAACAAAAATACTAGCGCTATCCCTAAGCTAGTGTACTTGGCAAGTAATGTAGCCACAGGAATTACAATTACCCATGTATAAACACTATCAAAAAGGAAGGTAATAATTGTCTTTCCTCCTGACCTTAATGTAAAGTAGCTACAGTGACAGAAGGCACAAACTGGCATTATTATAGCCGATATAGTTATAAATGTTCTTGCCAAATCCTTTATGCTTTCCTCGGTCTCATATATATCTGGAAAATATCCACCAACAATAATCATAATTACAGCCACAAAAGCACAGGCAACAACACTAAAGAACATCATCTTTCTAGCCACATCCCTAGCTTCATCTATAAGACCTGCACCAAGTCTTTGACCAACCACTATGGCTATACAGGCACCAAGCTGTATATATACTACATTAAAAAGGTTTGTTATGGTAGATGAAATATTCTGAGCTGCCACAACCTCTAGTCCTCTAACTGCGTAGCATTGCACTATAGTTGCCATACCTGCTGCCCATAAGAACTCATTTACCATAAGTGGAGTTCCTGTAATAAGAATATCCTTAAGTATTCTCCTTGGTATGCTGAATCCCTTATATGCACCTTTAATATATGGATTCTTCTCCTTATGAGTATGAGTCCATATAACAACTATAATAAATTCTGCAAATCTCGATATTACTGTTGCTATTGCCGCACCTTTTACACCCATAGCAGGTACAAAACCATCTATACCAAATATTAAGATAATATCAAGTGCTAGGTTTGTAAGCATAGCCACAATTCCTGCAACCATAGGAATTACTGTGTGTCCCGTCTCTCTAATGGAATTTATGTAGGTCTGACTTAGGGCAAAAGGAACAAGTCCTATCATCATTATACCTAAGTAGTCTTCACCATATTTTAATGCAAGACCTATATCGCCCACATCACCACTGTCTGTAAGATACAGATTTATAAGCTCAGTTCCAGCGAAGAAGAATAAATATAATGCTATAGTAGCTATATATATTGCCGCATACATTTTAAAACGAAATGCATACTTTTGCCCCTCATAATCGCCCTTACCATAAAACTGAGTTCCAAATATTCCAGCTCCTGATACCGCACTAAATATAGCTATGTTAAATACAAATATAAGCTGGTTAACTATGGCAACACCAGACATCTGCTCTGTACCAATCTTACCAACCATAATATTATCCAGAAAGCTGACAAAGCTTGTTATTGCATTCTGGGCAATCATAGGAAGAGCCAGAAATATAATGTATCTATAAAACTCCTTGTCGCCTATAAACTTTCTCCTAAATTCCCTTAACATAGGTGTCACCTCGCATTTCAAGCAAAATCAATATCTTCAAGTAATAAATGCAAAGATAACACTTTTACAGAAGGATGTCAACTATACTGTAGGTATAAAAAGCTGTTGTGCGCCAATATACTATATTCCGGCCGCTTTTCTTTTATTCTACAGTTTTAAGCGCATCCTCCATAGGAATCTTCTTAACCTTCTGCATCTGAAGGAAAGCAATAACTGCGTAGGATACTATACCGGTAACCACTACAAGAACATATTGGCTAATTGGCACATAATATGTCATCCACCCTGAGTACATAAAGAACATATACTCTAAAAGTACAGCCATAACGGAATCTAGTAACGGCATAGTAA
>JAGALE010000003.1 GCA_017625335.1 Lachnospiraceae bacterium | reverse complement strand
TTTGACTTTATGAGAAGATACATAAAGATTATGGATAAGAATAATGTATCAACATTCGATAGTGTTGTAGCTTATTATAAGCTTGATTTAGGCTTTACTGGAACTAGATTATACATCCATGTCAAGACATGGTTCTTAGAGAACTATCCAGAGTATGAAGATATGATTGCTTCTGCTGCCCCTAGAAAAGTAACAAAGGCAGCAGCTGCATAAACCCTCAATAGAGGGGGGCTATAATCTAGGAATGGCAAATTGCAATCTCCGTTTTCCGTCTTTCTACCTACCTTTCCTTTCCAAATTCTATTTCTATTTTGAAAGGCGGAAATTCAAAATTTTATATGATTTATATAAATTTTTGACCTTCCCAAAAGACGATAATAGAACAAAGAAAAACGGACAAAACGGTTATTATCGATTGTAATTTTCTAAAACCGATTTACATGTATCTGCAAATTCGTTTTTAACATGTTCTGGTGCAACAATACTTATATCTTTTCCCAAGCCAAATAGCCAACCATAAAACTGTGGACTTACATTTATATCCACATTTACAGTATAAAAATCATTCTTATCTGGTACTACAAATAAGTCTGTACCAAAACGATCAAATATTACATTTGCAAGTTTCTTATTAAACCTTAGCTTTATTCTTTCCTGCTTTCCGCCATACATGCCAAAGGTCTTTAGGGTGTATTCTGCTATGTTGAAATCTGCAAATACCTCTTTACCTTCCCTTAGTTCCTCGGAATATTTTATTGCTTGCATCTTATCAACTCTATAATGCCTAAGCTCCTTTGACCTATCATCAAAAGCAACAAGGTAATAATTATCATCATTTAAGGTAACCGCATAAGGACTAACTAAAAGCGGCTCTCCCTTATTTATTGTCTCTAATTTCTTATTAGTATTCCAACGCATGTACTGAAACTTTATTTTGCTATCTGTATTTATGGCTGTATAAATTACATCAAGATTTTTCAGCACCTTATCATTCATACTCTTTATTCTTTTTCCCAACAAAACATTTCTATTAAGTTGCTCACTAGAATATACACTACCTAGCTTTTTGATTTTATCTATTAACTCCTTTGATTTTGTCTCTGTTAAAAACTTTGATGCGGCAACCGCATCTATAAGAAACTTCAATTCATTCTCACTAAATCTCTTTACTGGTTGATGATACTTACATGTTCCCCTACCTAATACCTTTTCCACTCCAAAATCTAAATACTCTAATAAATTCAATGCTGAATATACTGTCCTTCTGTCAACATCTACTCCCCACTTTGAAAGATAGTTAATCATATCATGTTTAGTGATAAAATGGTCTTTGTCTGTCTTTTCATGTAAAAGCTTCATCAAATATATAGGTACAACCTTTTTACTATATGCACTGTTTTCCTTATCCATTTCTCTTCTCCTCTTGTTAAATCTAGCGTTGCCTTGCAACGCTAGAAAGATAATCAAAGATACAGCAGCTTGGCTGCTGTATCTTGATTATATCATATATATAAAATTTTGAGTTGACTAATAATAAGTATATAATAAAACCAAATTTTTACATTTAATTCCAATCATAACCCCAGTTATATTTTTGCCCCAGACACACAAACTGTCCTTCTTCATTCTTGATTGTCACTGTCTCTTTATACAACCTAAGATTATCACTATCCTTCTTATTACAAATAGCTTTAACACACCTCTCAACAGTAGTTTTGCTTAGTCCTGTTTCTTCTCCTAGCATTTCATTTGTAATAGGTATGTCCTGCGGCTGTTCCATTATCCTAAGCAAAACCTTTAAAGCATTTTCCCAAGTAGTTGCCCCTGCATCTTCTCTAAGCATCTTATACCATGCCTTTTTAATCTTAATTATCTTCTTGCTCTTTTCAGCGGCTGCCGCCAGAGATATATTATATATATTCTCATCTATTGTTATGGTTAGATAATCATTATCTGCCAAATGCTTTATACTCTCTTTAATACTCTTGGTATTTACCGCACTATTTTTTATTCCTAGTTCATCACAAAACTCTTTTATTGTACCTCTAAAACCTCTGTTATTATCAGCTAGTACAGTAACTAATGTTAATATTCTAAAATGTTTTTTGTCTAAGGGTATCCACTCAATCAAAAAATCTAGTTCTTTTTCCATTCTTACTCCTTTGTCATTTAAAATAATTTTCAATAGCCTTATTTAAGGTTGCTGCCGCCTGTTCCTTTATTACTTCTTCATAGGCAGCAGCATCTATATCTTTGTTATATTTTTTTCTTAGAGCTTTTCTGCTCTTGTTATAGTTCTTATAGACTTCATCTACACAGTAAGTCTTTTCCCAAAAGGAATATCTATCATCAAAGTTCATTTTTTATTTCCTTTCTATATATATTATATCAAAAATTTTATATAAAATAAAATCACAGCTCTACTTCACAAGCCGCATAAATACTATGTTCCAGATAAAAAGAAAGGCGGCTGCCGCCGCTGTAAAGTAATGCTATTATATCTATCTTTTCATCTCTTGTTTTACCCTTCAACATACTAACTAATATACTATACATTCCTAACTCTCCTTTTGCTATTTACTAAGTCTACATTGTTATAAAACTTATCTATGTTATGTTCTCTCTTGTATTTTCTCACAACAGAGCTTTCTGAAAGATGCGTTTTCTGTGATAGGTTTAATCTTTCCTTTGTTTCTTTTGCCCCTATCCGATTTGCAAAGTAATCATCAAGGATAGGTATAGCCTTTTCATACTCTATGGAAGTGTTGTGTTTATATCTCTCCTTGTTATAGGCTCTCTTGTGTATAGCTGCATGACACTCCGCACAAAGCAAAATCAAATTATCATAATCATCTGTTCCGCCTTCTGCCTTAGGTATTATATGATGCATCTCTAAGTAATCTGTCTTTGAACAAACCGCACATTGATAGTTCCATGTAATCTCTAATTTCCTTCTGGTTGCCTTACTAATCATTTTTATATTCCTCCTTTATGGAATATAAAAATCAAAGGCAGCAGCTTTAATTAACTTGTCCTAAGTTTAGCAAAATTAATAGTTCTTAATAAGTTGTTACGACATGTTATAAGTTGTTTAAACTAATAGTACACTTGTAAAATCTTGTATAATGTTGTACTATCTTGTTGTTATATTAAAGGACAAACTTTTTAAGGACAAACTCAAACTGTTTTTAATTGGTTCAAAAGGCAAAAGGACAAATAACGGACAAAGCAAACATAGAAAAAAGAGGATAGACACAAACTGTATCTACCCTCTTGTAATATAATCTAGTTATTAAAACTCTTGTATCTATGCGGTTTCTAATTAACCAAAGTATCTCTTATGAAGTCCCTCAAATGCCTTACCATGTCTAGCCTCATCCCTTGCCATCTCATGCACTGTGTCATGGATTGCGTCAAGGTCAAGTGCCTTAGCACGCTTTGCAAGATCGAACTTTCCTAAAGTTGCTCCATTCTCAGCCTCGATTCTCATCTCGAGATTCTTCTTAGTTGAATCAGTTACAACCTCTCCTAAAAGCTCTGCAAACTTAGCTGCATGCTCTGCCTCTTCGTAAGCTGCCTTCTCCCAGTAGAGACCGATCTCAGGATATCCCTCTCTATGTGCTACTCTAGCCATAGCAAGGTACATTCCTACCTCAGTACACTCTCCCATAAAGTTAGCTCTTAAATCTTCCATAATATCTTCTGGTGCGCCCTGAGCTACTCCTACTACATGCTCTGCTGCCCATACTCTCTCAGCTGCCTGCTCTACAAACTTCTCAGCAGGAACATTACACTGTGGGCATCTCTCTGGTGCTGCATCTCCCTCATGAACATATCCACATACACTACATACAAACTTACTCATAATCGTATCTCCTTTCAAATGAAAAAAATATTTATCTAACAGTACTGATTTCTTTTGTTTTTAAAAGTGATAATCATTACTGTTTTTGTTCTGAACATAATATAACACAAGGTTTTTTATATGTCAACAGCTTTTGATAATTTTTTTCAATTTTATTTTTTCTTTCTATTTTATATGATTATAATATTGTTTTATCCCCTGACATATATAAAAAATATACAGGGTATTAACCCTGCATATTCTTAACTATTTCATTTAATTTCATGCCATTTGACGCTTTTATCAGCACTATATCCTCCGAATTCATTACAGACATAAGGTATAACGCTACCTCTCCATTATCCTTAAAGGAATAACATTTTATCTGAGAATCTGAATCTTTAACAGCATTTACATATTGCTGTGATAGCTCACCTACCACGACAAGCTCATCTATGTTCTTGGTTGCAAGATACTTACCCACCTCATAATGGAACTGTTCACTGTTCTCACCAAGCTCAAACATATCACCTAATACAGCTATCTTCTTCCCTTCTGAGTCTAAATCTGCCAACACATCTATACTTGCTTTCATAGAGTCAGGACTGGCATTATATGTATCGTCTATTATTGTATATTTTCCCGGAATATTAATTAAGGTTTGTCTCAATCCCTTAAAATCCTTGTAGCCTTCAGCAGCCTTAACAAGATCAAGTCCCATATAACAGCTTATGGCCAAGCCTGCTATAGAGTTTCCCACATTATGCTTACCTAAAGCATTAAGCTCCACCGGAATTCTTGTATCGCCATGTACAAAATCATAAAAATATTTGTAATTTTCCTGACGAATATTCTCTGCTCTGTAATCACACCACTCAGCGGTTCCATAGAACTGAACCTTCTCATTCATCTGTCCTTTTAGCTGAGCCAACATCTCGTTATCGCCATTTAGCAGAACAAGACCTTCTGGATTCATATGAGTTGTAATGGAAAGCTTTTCTCTTCTAGTAACTTCAATGCTACCAAATCTTTCCATATGTGCCAAACCTATATTAGTAATAACACATATGTCCGGTCTTGATATATCTGACAGAATTTCCATCTTGCCTATATCGTCAATTCCATGCTCTAATACTGCCACCTTGTGCTTCCTGGTTATTCTATCTATACAAGTAGGCAGACCTTCCTGAGAGTTATAATTCTTCTCTGTTTGATATGTATTAATATTACCACTAAGCGCTGTAGCAATCATCTCTCTAGTAGTGGTTTTACCAACGCTACCTGTAACACCTATAACAGGTATTCTGTTAATACGATTCATTCTAATATACTTTGCTAAAGCCTGATGAGCCTTAAGCACATCACTAACATATATGTATGGCTTTTCGGATATTACAATACCTGTGTGTTGCGAGGTAAATGTAGCAGCTCCCACTTCCATGGCACTTTCAATGAACCTGTGTCCATCCACATTGTTACCTAACAAAGGAACAAATATATCTCCTTCCTTTATAATACGGGAATCACTACACACATCTTTAATTTGAACATCTTCACTACCACTTAGGAGCACTCCACCCGTGGCTTCAAGTACATCCTTAACTGTTATGTCAAACATGTCTATCTCCTTTTATATACATCACGCCCTCAGACGTTAACAATCATTACAGATTATATACTATCTTCTTTGCCAAATCATTGGCAGTTTCCTCATCTATAAGTTCGCAAATTATAGCAAGTGCAAAATCGATGGCAGTTCCAAGTCCTCTACTTGTTATAATGTTATCATCTATAACAACAGGATCATACTTAACTATAGCTCCCTCTAAGCCATCTTCCATTCCAGGATAACAGGTTGCGTATTTTCCATCAAGTAACCCCATCTTTCCAAATACAGTTGGCGCCGCACAAATTGCAGCAATATATTTTCCCCTATTATTATATGTCTTAATCATAGTTTCAAGACCAAGATGAGCCGCTAGATTAGTAGTTCCTGGCATACCGCCTGGAAGAATAAGCATATCCACATCATCATCAGCCTGATCAAAAACCTTGTCCATCTTCACAGTAATCCCATGGGCTCCCTTAACCTCTTTGATTCCTGTGACAGAAACCATATCAACCTCAATCTTCACTCTTCTCAATAAGTCTACAACAGTAAGTGCCTCTACCTCTTCGAAGCCTGTTGCAAAGTACATATTTACCTTGCTCATAAAATCCTCCCAAAAAACTGTCTCTTATGATATTGCATTTTTATCAAAAATGTTAATAATAGAATACAAGACCATACGAAATATAGTATATAATATATAGGAAAAATATTCAATATTTTAATAACAAAGAAACAAACAATGTCTCATGTATTTAGCCATATACCAAGCATTACTCAAAGCTTGGTACTATTAATAGCATATAATATCTTACAAAGCTACAATATAAAGAAATAGAAAGGTTATCATATGGAAATTGAAAGAAAGTTTTTAATTAAAGAAAATGCATTTGATTTAGAAAAATACGACTACGTAGAGTTACAGCAGGCCTACATATCAACATCACCTGTTATTCGCGTTAGAAAAAAAGCTACATATAAGGTCAATATCTCTGCCACAGCAGATGACAATACAAGCCAAAAATCAAACGGCACAACAGAGTATATATTGACAGTTAAATCAAAAGGTATGCTAAGTCGTCAGGAATTTGAGCTTTCACTAGAAGAAGCTGATTATCTTAATTTACTTAAAAAGGCAGACGGTAATATTATAACCAAGCGTCGTTATATTATCCCTCTTGAAAATGAACTCACATTAGAGCTTGATTACTTTAAGGATTTATTTCAAGGACTTGTTATGGGAGAGATTGAATTCCATACTGAAGAGGAGGCAAATAAATATAACCTCCCAGATTTTATCATCCGAGAGGTTACATATGATAAGCGTTACCACAACAGTAATATGAGCACAATGCCACATACCGAAATATCAGACCTGATTGTCCTTTCTCATTAACACAATCGCTGTAGTCATAAAATGTATGGACACAAACATAGTCACCATACTTACCAGCATTGGGCTAATTAGGTTCATAGCTATATTAAAGTTTGTCAACAGCATACCAAGGGACATACCATAGAAGCATATCATAAATACCTTACCATAGGAAAGTCCTAGTTCAAACTGCTTACTCATGGAATTTAATGCTATGGATAATATAAGGGCATATAAACCATATTTTAAGAAAAACAGCAAGCTGTTAATCAAATAGCACAAAAACAGTGATACATATATAGCAGGTATTATCCCTACCAAGCTTTCATTAGTGAAGCCCGGAGATATAACCTGTTCTAATGGTACTACCGAATCCATCCACACTTCTCCACCTAATACTGTGGCTATTCGCATATTTTTGCTACCTACTGCAAAGTAGGTTGCATCCATCTTAAGCTCCTGGTCAGGAACTGTATACGCTGAAGAATCAATAATAAAAATTGTATCTCCGGCATCCATTCTAAATGGACGTTCTATGGACAAGCTTTCACCATCATAGCTTACGGGTGCCATAGTTTCTGTAAACAGTTTATTCATTCCTCCAAAACCAGCTATTATCGCTGCAATAGGTACCACAAAGGTAACTAAACCAAGAACTAAAACTATAACCGCCACATAAAGCACTGCTCTTCTTGCTCTAAGCTCTATCAGTTCCTTGTATTTGGATGGTTTAAAAAGCCCATACCATACTTGCTCTGAAAATGTCATCTTATACTTACTCCTTAATTACAAATCCCTCTTTTGGAATTTTTACTGTCACTATAGTTCCCTTATCAGGTTTAGTCTTAATCTCAACTGTACCCTTACAGCCTGACTTTATTCTTTTACGTATAGTCTTAAAGGACTGTTTTCCCGCAAACCTTTTGTCCGGTCCAACACCTTTACCATTATCAACTATCTGAATAGCATAACAATCTAATCTCTCGTAGCTTCTTACTACTATTCTGCTTGCATTGTCAGATTTTAATGCACCCATTAACACTGAATTTTCAACTAATGGCTCTATGGTGTTAAATGGCACCAGAAAATCTGTAACCTTATCCTCCACCGTTATCTC
>JAGALE010000268.1 GCA_017625335.1 Lachnospiraceae bacterium | reverse complement strand
TTCAGGTTCTTCTATTACAAACTCTTCTATTACAGACTCTTCTATTACAGACTCTTCTATTACAGACTCTTCTATTACAGTTTCTTCTGCAATTTTTTCTTCATGATTGACACCCGTCAATTGTGAATCATTCTCTATAATATCAGTTTCTACGTCACTAGTTGTTGTATCTGTATCAATCGCTGACTCTGATTTTTTCTTAGAAAATAGCTTCTTGAATATACCAACTTTATTCTCAGATATATTATTTTCAACTTCTTCTGCAGAATTTCCATCCGTATTCTCATCGGATACAGCTTCCTCCACAATTTCTTGTGTATTTCCTTCTGTATCTTCTACATTACCTTCTTTTTCAGCCTGTTTAGCTAGCTTTTCCTGTTCCTTCAAATGCTTTTTTAATTTGAGCTTAGCGCCCAAGGTAACCTTATCATTATCATCAAATAGGATTTGAATCTCTGCTTCCTTAGGATTCATCCTCAACTCATCTGCCTCTAACAGAATTTTTTCTTCTAGTCGAAGTTCCTCCTGATTAGGATCATCATCACAAACAGCTTCTCTAGAATAGGAATAAAAAAGCTCTTCCAATCTTTTATCAGACTGTTCCAACTCTTCAATAAGTACTGAATTAGTTTCATTCTTATATGTAGCTAGGTAATCATCCTTTATAGCCGTAGCATATTCATTCTTGCCTTGGATTCTCATAAGCAAATACAGCTCATAAGACCAATCATAATCCATAACATCACTATACATAGGAAACAAGAGTGTCTCAATTTCCTCAAAAGGACACCCTTGAGCCTTATCATATATGTACTTCAAATGGTTTGTCTGAGGCATATTAGGTTCTGCATCAAACATATATAGTCTATAATAGAAATCAGCCAGTTCCTTATATCCCATCTTGAGATATAAATCTACCAAAGAATAGATAACCCTTTTTGCTTCAGGAGCCATTTTATGGGCCATAAGCAAGACTTTTCTGGCATCAGCATATCGACCATTAGCTATATAAACATCCCCACAAAGTCTAATAAATTGTGGATTATAAGATTTAGTCAAATCCTGACTATCTATAATCTCTAACGCTAAGCTATATTCTCTAGCTGTTGCTAATTCCTTTATCTTATTTACACTGGTCATACTAAGACCTGAGCCCATTTTTCTATCTCCTCTTAAATCAAGTCATCTATACTAGTTTATCACACAGACTCTATTTTTACAATAATTAATGTCCTTCAAATACCTTCTCAACCTTTTCGATTACAGTATCCTTCATATTACCTCTAGTCTTCTCATACTGGAGACCTGATTCCATGATCTCAAGAAGTTCCATACGATACTGATTATCAATATCCTTAATGTACTCCATAAGAACATCCTTTATTTCTATTACAAATTCCTTAGTCTGCATCTTAGCAATCATCTCATCCGGATTGAACTTTGATGTGCTCTTCATATCCTCCTGCTTACGTGAACAAACTACACACTCTTCCGCGCCTGCTTCATTCACATATCCACAGTTACATGTCCAAATCATACCATCTGTTCTATATTTTTCAACAGCATCAATACCACGCTTCTCCTTAAGAGCAGCAAGTCTATGTAACGGCATACTAACATTAATAGGTAAATCATTACATGCATATACGCCTCTGCTTGTCACATACTTAGAAATTGTAACCTTAGAATCCTTAAGTAACAATATATCCTTAACCGGAAGCTTACATTCGATATCCTTTGACTCAATAAGTGTAACATTACCCTTTTCAAACACAAAGTCTAAATTCTTAATTAAGAGTTTTTCCTCGTAAAGATTTGTAAGCTCTACATCAGCTCTAATGGCCTTAATATCATCCATATTATAATTATAGAAATTAGCAGCAATAGATACTTCCTTTCCCTTGCCGGTAATCTTAATCTTAACAGGTCTAGGCACCAATCTATTATAATAATTACTTACATATAATTCCTTCTCTACAGCAATAACTGCCTCTTGCTTCTTTTTAAGCTTAACTGCAGTTCCTGATGCAATTGTACCAACTGAATTATTGGCAAATTCTGTATAATTAAGAGCTAATCCTATTACTGCGTCAGCACCACGTCTTTTAGCGACACCCATAAGCTTCTCTATAGCAACCTCATTAGCTTGCTCAAGCTTGCTAGTAAGTTTCTCACTCTCTGCATCAGACATCTCTGTAACACCTGCCGCAATACCCTTGAAAAAGTTAGACGCAAGAACGGTCTGCACATTAACAAAGCCCAAATATTCTACAATTTCATACCCCTCAAAGCTTGAACCTGAGGTCATCATTACATCTGCCATAACTAAATCCTCCAAAATTTATAGTTTTTTACATAAACATACAAGAATTATAACATAACACTTTTATATTTAAAAGTATTATTTGTTAATTTTTTATCGTTTTTATACATTTTTTTGTGCAAAATGCTAAAGCACATAAATGGTTTTTGACAATTATCAACAATACACAATAATTAAAACTCCAAAGGAGCACTATTTTCATATTTATAAAAATAGTATTCCAAATCAAAATATGTATGTTCGTCACTATCTTCAACTATTTTCCAATTATCTAACATATCAAGATTTGGGAAATGTGTATCCGCCTGATAAGAATAATTTATCTTAGTAACGTGTGCATATTTACAATACGGTAAAGCATATTATACACAGCTCCACCACCTATTACATATATTTGTTTATCAGAATACTTTTTTAATTCTTCTAATAGCTCCTCCCTTGAATGTACAACTACAGCATCCTTAACTTTATAATCTGCATTAGTAGATAATATTATATTATCTCTCCCCTTTAGTGGTAAACCATTAGGAAAACCTGCCAAAGTTTTTCTACCCAAAACAACTACACTTCCCATTGTAGTTTGCCTAAAAAACTTCATATCCTCAGGTATTGAAACAAGCAATTCTCCTTTGTTACCAATCGCCCAATTATTGTCTACTGCAACAATCAAATCCATAATTAACTTCATTGTGTATCACGATACACACTTACCTCCATACGTATTTTATTTAAATCGCTATAGGGATATCCTTAACCTGTGGTCCTGTAACATAATCCTCTATAGAAAAATCATCTAATGTAAACTCATAAAAATCCTTCACATCCGGATTCATAGTAAACTTAGGTGCAGGATAGGTAGGTCTCTTAATCAACTCCTCAACGATAGGAATATGTCTGTCATAAATATGAGCATCAGCTATAACATGAACTAACTCTCCCGGTTTTAATCCTGAAACCTGAGCCATCATATGAACCAACACCGCATACTGAACCACATTCCAATTATTTGCAGCCAAAACATCCTGCGATCTTTGATTCAAAATAGCATTTAATCTATCTCCTGTAACATTAAAAGTTACACTATAGGCACATGGATAAAGATTCATCTCCGATAAATCCTGGTGTACATAAATATTAGTCATAATTCTTCTACTATAAGGGTTATTTTTCAGATCAAATAGCACTCGGTCAACCTGATCCATCATCCCCTCTTTATATTTGTGTTTTACTCCTAACTGATAACCATAAGCCTTGCCTATCGAACCATTTTCATCTGCCCAAGAATCCCATATATGACTTTTTAAATCATTAACATTGTTAGATTTCTTTTGCCATATCCATAAGAGCTCATCAATAGCAGACTTAACATATGTTTTTCTTAATGTAATGGCTGGAAATTCTTCTGATAAATCATATCTATTTACAACACCAAATCTTTTTAGCGTATAAGCAAATGTCCCATCCTCCCACTTTGGTCTTACCTTCTCTCCCTCAGTACTAAATCCATTTTGAATAATATCCTGACACATGGATATAAATTTTTCATCCGCTTTACTCATCTTTCTTCTCCTTGCATTTTTATCTATGAATTCTTTTATTTTTTTTGTAAGATTTTACGCTTGATTTAATTCTTATATTCTTCCAAAACCATATTTACAACTCTAATCATTTGTGTTAAAATTCCCTTGTTCGATTCTTTATTTTCTAAAATACATCGGAGGTAATCTATGATCAATCAAGATTTTGGGCTCCGTCTTAAAGAACTTCGTAAAATTCACAATTTCACCCAGACTGAATTGGCAAATAACGTTGGAATTTCAAGACAGACCTATCTTAATTACGAATATTGTCGTACTATCCCACCTGCGGAAACAATTGTAAAACTCTCTCAAATTTTTGATGTAGATTTGATGGAATATTTTTATAACCATACATCACGTACCTATTCAGAAAACAACAAAATTATATCCAACCCTAATCGTGATGATTTCTTTGAAATATACGATATATTCACAAAGCTATCCCCTCTATCCCAAAAAAGAATAATCAATCTACTACGATTGATGGCGAAAGGAGGTGGAAATTAATGTATTCAATATACTTTTCCGAACTACTCAAACATAAACGTTCTGCCCTAAACATTAGCCAAAGTCAAGCAGCAAAGCTATGCTATTTGTCAAAGGCTTCTTATAATCATCTAGAGCAAGGAATACGATTACCCTCACTTGAAACATTAATCAGATTAAGTCATGTATTAAAAACAGAGCCTTCTGAATTGCTAGACGCAATTATGCACGACATTGATCTGTCCCAGGACACAATCGGTATTCTCGAAGAATCTACTCCTTTATATTCTACAAAAAACAAATCCTTTGAAGATTCTTTTGAAGATTCTTTTGAACAACTTAATATGTTTCAGCAAAAAGCTGTACTAGACATAATGGACTCCCTAATTAGCACTAACAGTATAAATGTAAACAAAGATTTGGGTGACAATAATTAAACAACCTTGTCTATATTCATTCCTTTAAGAAAGCTTCCCTCAATAAGTTTTCTTCCCTTATCGTATGGCGACTCTTCAGTATATTTTATCGCAGTCTTGGTCACCCCGCCTGCAACATATCTTCTTCCACACTCAGGGCATGTAGCCATCTTTATGCTAACTGTGGCGCTCATAAGCTGTGCATTTGGTTTGTTCCCCTTTGCAATTGCATTACTTACATGTTCTTGTTCATGAGCCAAGACCTTTCCATAGGACTGTTCGGGACTAATATGCCCAGGTGCCTTAAAAGATACATCACTTTCATTAGAGCCATCTACATACATACGATTTTCGCAGGTAGTACACTCTGTGACACCTTTTAACTTGGCAGAAGATTCCACCGAATTATCTGTATTAACCGGTGTAACTCTACCAACATTACTAATGGGTATGGTATAGTTATT
>JAGALE010000267.1 GCA_017625335.1 Lachnospiraceae bacterium | reverse complement strand
CCTGGAAGATATATTTATCTTAGAGATAATGATAATAATGATTTTTGGTCTGCGTCTTGGCAGCCGGTAGGAAAGGATTTGTCAGTATATAAGAGTGAGTGTCATCATGGTACTGGTTATACTAATATTAAGGCTTCTTATGATGGTATTGATTCTGAAGCTTTATATTACGTTCCCTTAGATAAAACTCACGAGGTTTGGAAACTTAAAGTTACTAATAATTCTGATAAACCAAGAAACCTATCAGTATTTGGTTATTGTGAATTTACTAATGACAATAACTATGAGCAGGATCAGGTTAACCTTCAGTATACACTTTATATTACAAAGACATATTTTGTTAATAACAGAATTAAGCAGGTTATTAATGAGAATGTTAACAAGGGCGCTGTGAACGGAAGTGTAGTATTCAATAGATTCTTCGGCCTTGCTGGAGCTCCTGTAGCTAGCTATTGTGGAGATAAGGAAGAATTTGTTGGTAGATATCATTCATATGCTAATCCGGTTGGTGTGTTGAATGGTGATTGTGGTAATAAGTTAAATTATAACAGTAATGCTTGTGGTGCTTTAGAGACAAAGCTTACTTTGGCTCCAGGTGAGAGTAAGGAGATAGCTTTTGTGCTTGGTATGAAGGATGATAAAGATACTGAGGCAGTAATGAATTCTTATAATGATGTATCAGCTCAAACATCATTAGAGCTTAAGGAATTAATTGATAATTGGCATGCAAAGCTTGCACATTTCCAAGTTAATACACCAAGTGAAAGCTTTAATGCCATGATTAATACATGGAATGCATATCAGTGCTTTATGACATTTATATGGTCAAGAGCAGCTTCATTCTCATACTGTGGTCTTAGAAATGGTTATGGTTATAGAGATACTGTTCAGGATATTCAGGGTATTATTCATCTTGAACCAGAGATGGCACTTGAGAAGATTCGTTTTATGTTATCAGCTCAGGTAGATAATGGTGGTGGACTTCCTCTTGTTAAGTTTGATCATAATGCTGGACATGAGGATACTCCAGATGATGCTTCATATGTGCAAGCTACAGGACATCCTGCATATAGAGCAGATGATGCTTTATGGTTATTCCCTACTGTATACAAATATATAGCCGAGTCAGGTAATACAGATTTTATAGATGAGGTTATTGTATTTGCAAATGGTGGAGAAGGTACAGTTTACGAGCATTTAAAGAGAGCAATTGACTTCTCTATGAATCGTCTTGGAAACAATAATATGCCTGCAGGACTTCATGCAGATTGGAATGATTGTTTAAGACTTGGTAAGAAGGGTGAATCAACCTTTGTTGCTATGCAGTTATATTACGCAATGACAGTACTTCGTATGTTCTCAGAGATGAAGAAGGATACAGAGTATATTGCTTACCTTGATAAGATTCAGAAGGAATTGGGAGATACTATCCAGTCAAAGTGCTGGGAGGATGACAGATATATTAGAGGTTATAAAGAAGACGGTATGATTATCGGTTCTAAGAAGGATCCTGAGGCCAATATGTGGTTAAATCCTCAGTCATGGTCTGTTATAAGTGGTTTAGCATCTAAGGAACAGGCCGAGCTTGCATTAGAATCAGTACACAGAGAGCTTAGTACACCATATGGTGTAAGAGTAATGGCTCCTTCGTATGTTGATCATGCATTTGAAGGTGCGTTAATGCTTCTCTTTAATCCATCTACTAAGGAGAATGGTGGTATATTCTCACAGCCACAGGGTTGGATTATTTTGGCAGAAGCTCTTATGGGTCATGGAAATAGAGCTTTTGAGTATTTTACAAATTGCTCACCTGCATCTATGAATGATAA
Organism: Lachnospiraceae bacterium; assembly: GCA_017625335.1. GTDB lineage: Bacteria > Bacillota > Clostridia > Lachnospirales > Lachnospiraceae > Coprococcus_C. Next base: position 3,911 of record JAGALE010000267.1, on the reverse strand, counting down.
GGCAGAGATTCGTAAGCTTGAGCCATATTGTCATGGTCAGTTTACCGAGAGCTGTGAATCACCATTTGAAGGTCGTTCACATGTACACTGGCTTACAGGTACAGCATCTACAGTTATGGTTGGATGTGTTGAAGGAATTCTTGGTATGAGACCTGATTTTGATGGTATTAAAATTGCGCCTTCAATTCCTAGCGATTGGAAGGAATTTACTATATCAAAGGATTTCAGAGGTAAGAAGCTAAATATTAAGGTTCTTAATCCAAATGGTGCTGAGAGCGGATTTACTTCTCTTACTGTAAATGGTAAAGCTATGGACAGTAATTATATTAAGGCATCAGAGCTTGCTAGCGAAAATGATATTGTATTAACAATGTAAAAAACAAAATATTTCGGTATTTTATTCAAACAGGTAACTTTTGGTGGCTACTAAATGTTACCTGTTTTTGTTATTATACACTTAGTTAATCTGATTGAGTTTGGTGTCAATAAGATTTTCGTTTGGGGTGAAATTTCATATTTATGAACGAAGAGATTATTTGCTTTGGGTAAGGAAGCATATAATCTCTTTGTTTTTTGTATAATTCTTTGGTGTTCTGTCAATTCTATATCTATATAATAATCAGGATGGTAGTTATAATGAATAATAGCAAAGAGAATTCTATAAATAATAAAGAATGTAATGGAAACATGAATGATAATTTATGTTCAAATGAAAATGATACAGGAAAAAATCAAGAATTAATAAAAGATTTTGGACAAATTATACTTTCTAATAATGATAAAGGATATAAAATACATCTTCTTAATATTATAGGCGAAATTGAAGGACATGAAAATAGTGCACCTGCTACGAAAACTAGTAAATATGAACATATTATACCTTTACTTGCAGCAGTTGAAGAAAATAAAAATATAGACGGATTACTAGTTTTGCTAAATACGGTAGGAGGAGATGTGGAATCAGGTCTTGCTATTGCTGAGATGATTAGTAGCATAAGTAAACCTAAGGTTTGTTTAGTTTTAGGTGGAGGACATTCTATAGGTGTACCATTGGCTGTGGCGGGAGATGTTACATTTATTGCTCAAACTGCTACAATGATTGTTCATCCTATTAGAGTTGGAGGTATGGTATTAGGTGTAAAACAGAACTTTGAATATATAGAAAGATTGCAGGAGAGAATTTTAGATTTTACAGTTAGAAATTCAGGAGTATCTAAAGAAGTGTTAAAGGATAGAATGTTCAATACAACTGAGCTTACTAAAGATATCGGTTCTATTCTTGTTGGTGAACAGGCTGTGGACATTGGATTAATTGACCGTGTTGGTGGTATTAATGATGCCCTTAATGAGTTATATGACTTGATTAATCAAAGGAAAAATAGTAAAATGATTTAGTATGAGAAAAAATGGATACTTTATGTCTTTATATAAGACATAAAGCTTACATATGCATAAAGGAGGCAGTTATGGCGGCTAATAATAAAACCGTTCAAAACAAGAACAGGTCTAGTAATAGGTCAAATGGAGCTAATAATGCTAGAAAATCAAATAGTGGTAAAACAACTACTTCGAGAAGTAATTCTGGCAAAAATACTGCTATTAATCAATACACTAAAGAAAGAAAAGTTGCGGCAAGAGCTGCTCTTGAAGAGGATGATGGTCCATCAAGAAGAAATGAAATATATGTTTTTGTTTATTTGGCAGTGGCTGTTTTTCTTATTTGCAGCAATTTTGGTTGGTGTGGTGTAGTAGGAGATTTTATATCTAAGATAATGTTTGGACTGGTTGGTACAGTATCTTATATCTTACCATTATACATATTTCTGTCAGCAGCATTTTTATTTTCCAATGGTGCTCATAAAAAGGTAATAAAAAGGGTATTGTGTGTTGCTATATTTATAGTGGCGTTAGCATTTATATGTCAGCTTATAGCTAGTCCCGAAGGTGAAACAGTTAAAACCCTTTATAAGAATGGTTCTATTAATAAGCAGGGTGGCGGTGTACTATTAGGTGGTTTAATTGTTATACTTAACAAACTAATAGGATTCACTGGCTGTGTAATTGTTACTATATTACTTATTATTATAGGAATAATTATAGTAATGGATGTATCTATTATTGACACTATGAAGTCTAAAATGTACTCCGATGAAGAAGAGGACGATGATGAAGATAACTACATAGATAAGGATTTAGCTAAATTATCAGGTGATGAAATTAGAAGTTTTGAAAAAGAAGATATTTTAGGTAATGTTAAGGTATTAGGACCTGAACCCGAGAAAAAACAAAAGGGAAAGAAATCAAAGAATAAGATAGTACCTTCTGAGGAGGTACATGAGTTAAAGCCTATTAAAGCACCTGATTTCTTTACACTAGATGATGCAATGAAAAGTGAAGCTCCTATTGATTTGAGTGGTTCACGAGTTGATTTCTTTAATAAACCTGATACAGAGCTTAAACCTTCTAATAATATAGAAGATATACCAGAAGCAAGCTATTCCGATGATTTTGGTAGTAGTATAGATGAAAATGTTAATGTAGAACCTAAGAGAAGACCTAGAAAAACTAAGGAATCACAGGCAGAGGTTATGGAAGCTACAGCAGAAGTGTTTAGTGATATTAAGGGTGCAAGTGCAAGTGCTATGAATACTTCAGGTTCGAATAACATAAATAATTCATTTAACAATAATATTTCTACAAATAATAGTAATAATGTTCAAGTAAATTCGGATTTAGATGGTATGCCTGTTAAGGAATACGTATTCCCACCAATTTCTTTATTAAAAACAGGCAAAGGAAAGTCAGGTGCTAATGCTGAAGCGGGTGTAAAAGAAACAGCTATGAAACTTAAGAGTACGCTAGAGAGCTTTGGCGTAAATGTTACTGTTACGGATTATAGCTGTGGTCCTTCTGTTACTAGATACGAATTACAGCCCGAGCAAGGTGTTAAGGTTAATAAAATTGTTAGCTTAGCAGATGATATTAAGCTAAATCTTGCAGCCGCTGATATAAGAATTGAAGCACCCATACCTGGTAAGGCCGCAATTGGTATAGAGGTTCCAAATAAAGAAAGCTCTGCGGTTTACTTTAGAGATTTGCTTGAATCTGAAAACTTTAAGAATTTCAACTCCAATATTGCTTTTGCAGTTGGAAAAGATATAAGTGGACAGGTTGTAGTTGCTGATATTGCTAAGATGCCACATTTGCTTGTTGCTGGAGCAACAGGCTCTGGTAAGTCAGTTTGTATCAATACTCTTATTATGAGTATTATATATAAGGCAAAGCCTGATGATGTTAAGCTTATTATGATAGATCCTAAACAGGTAGAGTTAAGTATATATAATGGTATTCCTCATATGCTTATTCCTGTAGTTACAGATCCTAAGAAAGCAGCGGGAGCCATAAATTGGGCAGTAATGGAGATGACTAATAGATATCAGCTTTTTGCCCAGTATAATGTTAGAAATCTTCAGGGCTACAATGATAAGGTTAAAGCTGTTACAGGACTTGAAGAAGGTAATGATGAGCTTAAGAAGTTACCTCAGATTATACTTATAGTTGATGAGCTTGCTGACCTTATGATGGTTGCTCATCACGAGGTTGAAGATGCAATTGTTAGACTTTCACAGCTTGCAAGAGCGGCAGGAATTCATCTTGTTATTGCAACTCAGAGACCTTCGGTGGATGTTATAACAGGTCTTATTAAGGCAAATGTACCTTCTAGAATTGCCATGACAGTATCTTCAGGTGTTGATTCAAGAACTATTTTGGATATGAATGGTGCTGAGAAGCTTCTTGGTAAGGGAGATATGTTGTTTTATCCAACAGGTTATCCAAAGCCTGTCAGAGTTCAAGGTGCATTTCTATCAGATGAAGAAATCGCTGGTGTTGTGGACTTCCTTAAGTCTAAT
>JAGALE010000026.1 GCA_017625335.1 Lachnospiraceae bacterium | reverse complement strand
TTGGCTAATTTTTACAATGGATTAACTACAGAGGAGAAGCTAGAGAAAGATGAATCAAAATTCAATGACTACTTAACAAAATCAGACTTAACAAGATCAGAGTTCCTTAGATTGTTAAAAGCAACAGATGGGGAATCAAATGAAGAAAAAATAAATAGTCTATTAGGATTAATTGAGGAGATACTAAATAATTATGAATACAGCTCAGCTAAATATATTAGCTATAAAACTGTAAAAAATGTAAGACTGCATATTAAGACTAATCCAAAGTATCTAGGATTATTGAGTAATGATTTGAATAAAAGCGTTGATATTTCGGATATATCACGATTGATGGGAATGTCTAATGAGGAATTAGATGAGCAACTTACTAAAGCAGGCTATCAAAAATCAGATTTATATAAAATGTTTTGCGAAATAAAAGCAGACACTAGATTAGAAAAAGCACGTAAGCTTAGAGACCGCATAGAGTTAAAAACATATACTAAGGAAAAACGAAGTATATTCAATATGTTCAAAAGATAACAATATAATAAATAAAACAACACCTTATAAAATGTACATAACATAGTTGTGTACATTTTTATATTTATAGGTATAATATAAATAAATTAAGGGGGAAATATAAAGAATGGGAACATTACTTAGAAAATTATTTTGTAAACATAACTGGATATTAGGAGTAGACCTAGGGGATGGACTGTGGATGTGTTATTGTGATAAATGCTTAGACGCAAAAATCAAAAGAACATCTGGAGATATAGAACACTAATACGGAGGATATAACTGTGAAAGAAATAAATTATGAGAACCTAACAGTAATATACAATAATGAGACAGATTTTTCTAAAAAGAATATAATGAGAATAAAAGCACTTGAGACATCAATTATGTTAATTTCAGCAATATGTGTATTGATATGTATTTTTGTAGGTAGTTGGCTAAATACTAATTTAGTAGTTATAACCGTAGCAGTACTTGTAATTATATTCGGAGTACCATTCATGTTAATAGAGTTACTTAATAAAGTAGCACCTAAAAATTATGACTTTATTCAATGCATAAACAGAGCAGATAACATAGAAGTAGGATGGTTTAACAGCAGATATATAGCACTTATACACTTTGAGGGTAATGGTTGGAAAGTTAAAGAACTTAAGAGGTTTATTAACAACGTAGATTATCAATTAAATGATACAGCTAAAAAAGATAAACCAATACATATGACAATTGATGTAACAAAAGAAGTTGTAGAAATTACAGTTGAAAATAAGGAGGGAGAACATGGAGAAAGTAATTAAAGAAATAATTGAAAGTGATGTATCAAAGTATGATAAGCTTGATGCACTTAATAAAATAAGAGATGATATTGATATTGCAAAAGATATCATAGCAGGTAAATTTAAGTACTGTAAGGAATGTGAAGATTATTACTTAAGTGAATCATTTATAAAAAGAACTGAAACAAAGCCTACAAAGGTATGTACATACCAGGACCCAATAAATAGTGGTGGTAACGATTATGCAGATGGATACGTAGACATAGTTTACGAAATTTGTCCAAAAGGGCATAAACATGAAATCAGTAGAAAAGAACATATATAACAATAGGGAGAAATAAATACTATGGAAAAGTCAAAGTGGTGTGATATTTGCAAAAGAACAACATGTGAAAAAGCTGGGGGTGTACAAGAGATGGGAGATATGAGACCAGATTGTTATGTGGGAAACAATCATCCAAGACCATCTAAAGATGAATACTACTTAGGAATTGCAGATGCAGTATTAAGAAGAAGCACATGCTTAAGAAGAAGATATGGAGCAGTATTGGTAAAAGATGATGAGATAGTAAGTACAGGTTATAATGGAAGTCCACGTGGAGAACAAAATTGTTGTGACTGTGGATATTGTGAGAGAGAAGCCCAGAATGTACCTAAGGGAGAAAGATATGAATTATGCGTAGCAATTCATGCTGAAGACAATGCTATTACAAGTGCATCACGTAGTAAAGCTTGCGGGGCAACACTATATATTGTTGGAAGAAACGTCATGGATGGAAGCTTAGCAAATCCAGCACCTTGTATGATGTGTCGTAGAAAAATTGTAAACGCTGGCATTGCTAGAGTAGTGGGATTAGTAAATGGTGTAGCAAAAGATATAGATATTAGTAAATAAGTCAGGAGTATAATTATGAACAACGTGCCAAGTGGGTATGATGAATTAAATGCAGAAGATAGACTTGTAAAAGTAATGATAACACTTAGAGAGTTGAGACCATTCTACTCAGCAGTATATGAATCACTTGAAAAAGTGG
>JAGALE010000266.1 GCA_017625335.1 Lachnospiraceae bacterium | reverse complement strand
TCATTTATTTTCACGGATTGATAATTATTATCTTCTTCGACTGTAAAAAGCTCATTTAAAATACTATTTTCTCCAGCTCCTGCTCCCATAAGTGACGAAGAAACAGCAAGACAAAAAACTATAATTGCAGCTTCCAACGATGTTACTAAAGCATTCTTAATATATCCCTTAAATATCTCATTTCCTTTATTGTCTGGAAGCACAAAGGTCGAAAATGACAATGATGCAAATGGAATCAACACAAAAACTTTGTAAAATCTCTTAAATATCTCAAGTAATATAGCAATTGCCGACGAGACCATAACAACAGCACCTATAAGAGCTATAATAACTACAAAAAAGCCATTAAAACCATGTATACCATTAGCCAGTAATTTTTTGTCTGCATTAGGAATTCCAGCTGTATTATTTAATAAGTCAACATCTGAACCTGCTGTATTAACAGCCATCGTTGCAACGTTTGTTCCAAACCTAAATATTGCAACCACGATATTTAAAGAGTTGACTATAAGCACATTTGCAATCAACAGTTTCAAATAATCAAAAACCGTTCGCCACATAGAAACCTCTGCCCTTGATTCCATGCTAGATTCATATAACGAGTAGAAAAACAACATTACAAGCAGTGTACTAGCTATAACCACAAATACACTATTCATAAAATCTATGATTTCCCAAAAGTTGCTGAATGTACCATCTTTAATATCCTTAGTGACAAGCTTATATGCGAAGGATATAAAGTTATTGTAATTCTTGGCCCCTATATCTAGGAGTTCTGCTGCTAATTCACCCGTATGATGAAGGAAATAGCTTATTTTATCCAAAAGGTCGCCAGCGTCCGACCAAAAACTCATAATATCCCTCCTCAAAGTTTATAATTTAATACCAAAGATACCTAATATAAGTCTTGCGAACACGAATAATAGACCTGATACACCTGTCTTTAAAGAATTTACCATACCAGTGTCGTCCTGCCCTTTCCATGATGTAGAAAAGTCCATAATAGCTTTTAATAACAAATAACCACCTATAACCTGCACAATAGTAACCAATACACCAAGAAACGTTGTGAATGGTGATGTAATTTGATTTGCTATCTCGTCTGCACTCGCAAAGCAAACCATACTATTATTCATAATTGTCACAGCCACTAATACAGCCTTTGCAAAAGTTCTCTTATTTACTTTACTTAATAAATTCTTCATATATCTTTCCTCCTTAATATCAACAAAGGCAAGTGAACACTTTATAGTGGCCACTTGCCTTTTGAATCTCTTTCTTTGTATTTATTAATTATATATTTTTAAACTCGTCCTTAAGTTCTCGCTTATTCATATCCTCAGTTCTACGTCTGCCACCCCTTGCTATATAAACAATCAAGGTAATAATTGCAGCAAGACCGATTACAATACCAAAACCAATAGCTATCTTTATAGGTGTACTAAGCCCTGCAAATCCCTCTTCCTTCAAGGTATAATATGCTGTTGCAGTAACCTCATAACTATTCTTTAATGAATCAATATATGTCGCTTCCGTTTCTGTAAGATTATATGTAATAGTAGCTTTATACTCTTTCTTAACCAGGTCATACTTATAGTTAAGTCTGTATTTAGTACCATTCATTTGAACACTCATAACATAATCTCTGCAAATTATACCATTTGCGTCAGTATAAGGCTCACCATTGTATGAAACAGAATTAATCTTATAAATATCGGTAGGAACGTCCAATCCTTCAAGAAAATCTACATAATTACGTGGATCAAGGTCAAATTCCTTTTCATTATTTTCGATTATTATATTTCCAACCTGATATGTGGCTGCATCATAATCATAAATAGTACCATAAAGGTAAAATCCATCATGCCAACCACTACTTAACACCTCATAATCGGAGTATTTAAGGTCATACATCTTACCCTCATAATCGTATGGAAGAGTCTCCGGATAATTCTCTACAATAAGAACACCCTGAAGAACCTCTGTATCAAGATACTTATACATAGGAATTGTCTCTGAAGATGTTTCTTCAAAGGAAATATCGCTATATACATAATCATGCCCCGCTCTAGTGACAGTATCATCAGCTTTAAAACTGTCTTTATCCTCACCTAAAACAGTTTCTTCTATTGTAATTGTGTACTCAATTTCATCTGTGCCATATTCCTTCTCATACATATTAACCTGGTCATACTCAACAGTATCAAGGCAATAAGAAAGACCATCAATCTCGATGGTCTCCTCAAAGCCAAAATCATACTGTGACTTATCATCTGTAGCGCATACCTTAACAGCTGATAATGCATAATCATATGTAGAACCGTTAGACGCTATTGTATCTGCTTCAACCATTTCGACAGATTCAGCAGCACTAACAGTCATACCAAGAGTTAATATAGCTGATAAAGAAAGCACAAGCATTTTTTTTGCCATGTTTTTCTTCACTATCATATATCCTCCTTGTGAATATTTTCTAATGCTATAACAAGAGCTTCTTCATAACTTGTATATTTTGCAAGCTCATCGACCATTTTATCAAAATTATTGATTAGCTCATCTCTGCGCTTCATAGCTTTTTGAAGCTCCTTCTCCCTTATAATCATTGACATAGTATTATTTTGCATACCTTCTCCTCTTAATTATAATTACAACAATACCTATTAGAGATAAAGCAGCAAGAACAAACAACATTTTTACCGGAACAGAATCTCCAGTAAGAACACCACCACCATAACCTGGCTTTTGGACTCCATTAACAGTAAGTCTACCTATCCTACCGTCATTATACATTTCGTACTCATAAACAGCACCATTATCATCAATAAAGAAATTCTGAGGAACGTCATTAATGTTATATCTGTATAATGTTTCTGTTTCTATAAAGTAATACTCACCATATACAAGATTATCAATATGAATCTGTCCATTTTCATCGGTAACAAACTCTCCAATAAACATATCTTCTGAATTAACCTTAAAACTGTTTATCTTTGTTTGTTCGTCAGCTGAAAGTCCTTTGAAGCTCTCAATATAATGTGATTCCTCTGAGAATTTAACAGATTCATCACTTACAACCTTATAAAGATTAAACTTAACACCTTCGAGAGTTTTTTCCTTATCCTGCATGTCTCTCTTAGTAAGGGTAACTGAAGCTTTAACAGAATCATTAATATATGAATCATTAACAGCAATATACTCTATAGCATTATCATCATATAAAGCACTAAGTCTATGAATCTTTTCGTCTGTAATATATCCAACTGGAGCAGTTATCTCTACTGCAACATACTCTCCAAGTGGGAAAAATCCGTCAAAAATAAGCTCTCCATTACTATCTGTAATACCTGATGACACCTTCACTCCCTTATCAAGGTAATCCTGAACAGTTAAAAATGTATCGTTATACTCGTAAAGATTATATTCAGCACCTTCAAGGTAGAATATTTTATCCTTATCTGTCTTATACACCTTTATTTGTGCCTGCTGCATGAGATTCTTTAAATCAAGTGTCTCATATACAAGCTTCTTAACTCTGCCGCTTTCCTCAGTTATCTCCTTAAGTTCACTATCAAGGCTTAATGTAACAGTCTGGTCCTTAACAGCCACATAACCGTCAGGAACACTCTCTTTTACTCTGTATTTGCCTAGATAAAGCTCAATAGACTTAGCATATCCATGTTCATCTGTAGTTATGGTATCTACAAGCTCGCCTTGCTTATATACAAGGTTTCCTTCGCCAAATGATGTAAAAATATCCTCGTCTGCGAAAATATCAAACTTTACATCTGCCTTCGGCTCGTATGTTGATACGTACTTGCCTGATTCCTTATCCCAGGTAAGTTTCTCTGCTTCCTTATTAATCTCTATGTATCCCTTAATTGATGTATCTATGAAGGTATCTTCCACAAGTATATACTCAACAGCTGTATCATCATACTCTGCCTTAATAATATGCTCCTTAAACTCAGCTTCATATCCTACTGGTGCCTTTGTTTCGATTATGGCATACTCTCCTAATGGGAAATATCCATCAAAAATAAGC
>JAGALE010000265.1 GCA_017625335.1 Lachnospiraceae bacterium | reverse complement strand
GTATCTCTTCTTCTGATGTTTCTGTTTCTTCTTCTAATATTTCTGTTTCACTTTCCTCATCTAAGGTTTCTGTTTCCTCGCCTAGTGTTTCTTCTGATACTTCACTAATGTTAGATTCATCATTACTCTTGTAATCTCCTAAATTGTATAGTGACATATCATAAGTCATATCGTTTGCATTTGCAATAAACATGTATTTGCTGCAACCATATAAGTTAAGTCTTGATGTACTTTTTTCATCATATAACTGCATGCTCCAAGATATATCTTCATTGTATTCACTTAAGAGTTGCTCATATTCAGTAACTCCTTTAAATATATAGTCAAGTCCAATTGTTGTATCATCTGCTATTACATCTTCAATACTAACTGTATCAGTATTATCCCCGTACACATTATGTTTATTTTCCACTGTATATGTCACATATACATTCGTGTTATTAGGTTTTAACACTTTAACTATGAAGTTTATAAATGTATTTTTATCAGTATCTTCAGGTATTGTTATATTGTTGATTGCTTCATATAGTCCTATATATGTTATATCATTATACACTATATTGTTATCTAGTATAGTGAAGTTGGTAGTATTATCACTACCTACCAGCTTAATCACACCTAATTGCTCTGATTCATAATCATATTCTTCAAATTCAATGCTATCATTATTTTCATCAGTGTTATCTTCTAACTCATGAAAATTTAGTTGTCCATCCTTTGTTATAGTATTATCATCAATTTTAAATGATGGTGCTTCATAATCTTGTGATTGCACACTGCTATTTCCACATCCACTAATTAATATAACTGATACTAATAATATTATATACCTTTTCATATATCCTCCTAATAAATTTATATGTTGTCTGTCATATAAATCATTGATTTATCATATTTTATTATGAATTTGTAATGTACGTCATTAATTATAAATATTTTTGTATATGCATCATCATACATTACTGAAGTAAGCCATTCAGATATTTCCATATTATCTACACTACCTAAATATCTGGATGCTAATTCATAACATGCACATGCATCCTCAGATGATATCATTCCGAATATAACATTATCTCTAAGTTCATCTGTTAAGTTATCTGTTTCTACTGTTACATCAGAAAAACTCATTTCAGCTAGTATACTTTCAGATGTATCTACAGTTTCTTTTTCTATTACTTCTTCTACTAGCTCCTGTTCATCTTCCTTATTTACCTCTGTTTCAATAATACTCTCTGTATGTTCTACCTCAATGTTATTACTGATATCTTCAGTATTCTCATCTTCATCTTTAACATTTTCTAATTGCATAAATGTATCATTATGCGTAATATTATTTTCATATCCACTATCATTTGTATTGCCACATGAACTTAATGCTACACACATAAACAACAATGTTATAATTGAATATTTTTTCATATTATCATCTCCTTTTCAATATTATATCAAATATTATTGAAAAAATCAATATTATTATTATTATTTCCAAGATATAAACCCTGTAAACTTATACCCACTTAGTGCATTGTGCACATCTTCATGTACTTCAAGATTAAGTTGCGGATATACGTTACTAGTTCCATCCTTACTTCTATATGTAACACTACTATACCCATTTTTAATATCATTTATACTTGTTACATCTTTTCCTATAATTGGACCCTCTATATGTCCTCCATCTGTATCAAAATTCCACTTACCGTTAGTTTGCCCTTTGTGTGATAAGAATGTCTGTGCTAATCCACCTGGCCATGTATGTCCTTTAGCATCTCCCTCACAACGCAACGGTAAATAATATGTTTTACCTGACCCATCTTTTAATATTGCGCATACTTTTTTTGGTCTATCTGATACCTCATACCTAATGGGTGATCCCCCATCATTTATATCTACAAAAGCTAGTATAGGAGGCGCTGCAAAATCTATACACTTAACCCCATCTGTTTCAAGGGCTGAACTTGAACAATGATTATCATTTGCCATGGATGATGTTGTTTTTTTACCCAAATACTTATTTATGTAACTATCTACAGCCCCTATATTAAGTGTATATGCATTAGCAGCATCCCAAGGTATTCCATCATATAAATATGCACCAGTTGTTCCAACTTGCTTAACAGGTTGACCCATAGGCCCATTATATTTATTATAAAATGCCATAGCATTTTGAGCTAGTCCATCTGCTAATTCAACCTTACCTCCTCCAGAGGTTGCATTTGGATTCACAAAACCAAATATTGGTTTACCTCCTACAAATGCACTAACACATGTTGCTTTAGGTATTGGGTAATTCATAGTTTCAATGGCTCCATCTTTACCACCTTTAGATGTACATTTACCACCACAAGATGTAAAACAATAGTAATTTGTACCATCTGTTTTTCTTATACACATAAAATGTGTGCTACCGTTACCACACCATTGACATTGTGAGTCTACCCATGACCCCCAAACTATTCCACCTTTTGCTAATATGTCATCTATGAAATTAATTAAATTTCTAGGAACCTCACTTGTCCATATACTAGATACATCAAGATTATATTTTTGAGCCAATCTATTAGCTACTGCATTGTAATATATGCTTCTACCATTATCTCCACCAAAATACATTGGTACAGTAGTTATTTCACCGTTTGTTATTGGACTTCCTAAATCTTCAAATATAACTGCAGGTGTTATTTCTGCTCCATACAAATTACTTATACCTATTGCTAAGCTGTATACTGCACAACCATCCTTACCAAATGCATGCTTAACCTTCCCAGGACCAGCCCATTGTGCTGCTGACCAATTACCACAATGCACGCATTTACATCCATGGTCTCCGTCTTGGTGATACCAATAATACATACCATCATCTAACTGTACTGCGTATTGTCCAGTAGCATTTCCCATTGTACTTACACCAGGTAAATTTGTTGAACCACCAGATCCTGTACCATCATTATCTCCTATTTCCTGCCATGTCCAGCCTGGTTTCCAATGCTCTAATCCTTGACACCCGAGTGCTACCTCAAATGAATTACTGTCCTTACAGGATGTACAATTAGGATTTACACCATTCTTTTTATAATCTGCCAATAACTTTGCTAAGTCATCATGTAGCTCATCATCTGTCATTTCAGAATATAACTTTGACTTATTATTTAATCTCTTTATACCTTTATTTTTTAAAGCTGCTTTATATGTTTCTACCATATCATCATTTAGATGTTTTATTATAAATTCCCCTTGTGCTTTACCATCAGAAAATGTAAGAAATAGTTCTTTTTCCATGGGAGTTAAGTTCATCCCATATAGTAGTTTCTCATATTCGGCGTTTCCAAATATTAATTCGTATGAACATTTCATATCATCTTCTGGATTTCTTGTACACTTTGCATAGCATGTACAATCTTCATCGTGAAACAATGTTGTTATATGTGATAATACATAATCTAATTGATATAATCCTGCTCCATAAGCTGTTAACATAACTGAACTTAATATCATAATAGCTGATACTGCAAAATTTACTTTATTAGTTGATTTAGCAAATTTTTTTAATGTCTTAGCCTCGCCTGATGTCTTGCTTTTCATTTTATGTTTATATCTTGCTATAATTATTCTAAGCCATAAATTAGCCCCACCAGATTCATTAGCTATTCTTTTAGCGTCGTCGTCTGTTAGTTTAGATGCAGTTCCTTTTAATTTAGATTTTATAAGTATATAACATATAATATCATATACAAATATAAATGCTGTTAATAATGCTGCTATTAACACAATATATACAAAATATGTTAACATATGTATTAACCACCTTTAATTAAATAATCAAAATTTTTAATCCTTTAAAAAATAGATTGTTTTTTTGTATATTAACTTATATAACATGTATATTTACATACAAAAAGAAATAATCACCAGAATACTCTGATGATTATTTCACTTTGTGAAGGTGTTATATGGAAGATATAAAGTGGACCTGAGGGGAGTCGAACCCCTGTCTGAAACAAATCAACTAAACTTTCTCCGTGCGCAGATGATTTTTACTATTTGAATAACTCCAACTTGGTGGTTCATCTTCCTCCATATTGGTCGCTATAGCATCATTATAATCTCTGAATATGCCCTCGCCATTGCCCATCAGTAGATACCACGAATTAGTTTTAACCATTAAGCGTTAGCTCGTGACCAACACTACTTAACAGCTTGAGACGATAACTAGTATCGTTTGTAGATTACAGCAATTAAGCTGCAAGAGCTACGGGTCTGCTTGTTTTAGCATTTATTTTGTTGTGTCTTTTTGAGGCGGTGTCCACGCTCCGCCGCACGCTTATTTAATTTCATGTGCCCCATCGAAACCAAGTCAAGCCCATAATATTAAATTTGGGTTTATATGGGAGATGTATAATCATCTCCCATATATGTAGCCGTAACCAACCCAACAAGCTATGGTATCCTCCTTTGTTACTAAGCCAGACGACTATTCTGGTGTAACTACTACGTGGCATCTCTTCGCCACACTATTAACTGCGATTACCTAATTCGCCTTCCCTGTTATAATAGCACATGTATTAACCGGTATTACCATGTACTACTGGAAATTATCTAACGTGTAATTCCCATCCCTGTACTGTTAATTCAACGCATGATTGGTATACAGTGTATACACCATGACTTTACACTGTTTGAATACGTTAGGTAGTATTCTAGAACCGTGCACTTCTGCTCAATCCCTGGCTGCTCCTTAGCACCCTTATTAAGCAATACACCTAATGGTTCTAACCTATGATAACCTTGATGACTTGCATCTATCAAGTGATATCTTACAATAATTATTATAACATCATTACAATAATTTGTCAATATTATTTTATAAAAATATTAATTTATTTTTAACCTATAATTGTTAAGATATTGCATAAATGATTACTATTGCAGCTAAACATAGTGCTAACATAACTATATGTTCATTCTCTGATATAAACTTTGTCATTTTATCCATTTATTATACCTTCCTATGTAGTTATAAGTTATTAGTAGGACTTCCGGGATTCGAACCCAAATATACTTATTTTATAAGTATATGACCAACTCAGCCCTAACCGTGTTCTATCGCCTACTCCACCAGCTGACGATATTTAGCTTCTCGACTTTTTAATATAGCGATGTACCCAACGCCCCCTCTGGTTGTTCGTTTTCCCCGACCGTGCACAATCGTCCAGAGCCACAGATGCTGTTTAAACATCATAAATTTTAATCGGTTAACCTTGTCTACCCTAAATCGGTTAGGAGCCGTAGACTTAACACTTATGCAATCC
>JAGALE010000264.1 GCA_017625335.1 Lachnospiraceae bacterium | reverse complement strand
GTAGTTTAATGAGAACTCAATTAAATTAAATAAGATTAGAAAAATATGATCATTTAATGAGAAGTGACTGTAGATTACGGGGTGATGCTATGAATAGCAGAATAAAGATGTCCTCCATAGCCAGAAAAATCAATTTGGATTTTTGGTTTAAGAGACTATGGGATGTAATTAGAATAGATATACTTTTGGTTTTGCTACTAGGTGGTGGAGCCTTTTTGTGGTGGGAGGAAAGTGTTCCTAGCGAGGAAGTGGTTATATCTAGAGATTTTGTGGCCATAGATAATGATGAAGGTGAATTTGTGGTCACTATAGACGAGGATGGAGTTAATGTAACCAATGGGTCGGGTAAAAATGAAACTGCTGACTCCACAGAAGCAGAGGATAATTCACAAGAAGACATTGATGATAAAGATAAGGATTCTGTAGTAGGAAATATAGATTATGTGGGACAAACTGTAACGGATATGTCCGTAAGAGATATGCTTACATATGTTATTACTACAGATAAGGGTCAGCATGTATTTTATCTTTATGACATATATTTAATTTCATATAGACCATTTTTGGTTCTCTTCGTATTCCAGGGGGTACATCTTGTGTTTGCCTTGTTTGGAGCAGGTAGCATCAGAAGACGAATGCGTCCTCTTAATGATTTAGCTAGAAAAGCAGAGGAGATAAGCCGTATTCCTCTAGATACTACTTCTAAGTTTGAAAACCTGGAGCATGCCATATCTAATATCAGTCCTGATGGGGAAAATATGCGTGTTAAGACGGGTGATAAGGAGTTAGAGAGTATAGAGATAGCCCTCAATAATTTGCTTTACCGTATGAAGGAAAGCCAGAAGCAACAGGCGAGATTCGTGTCTGACGCATCTCATGAGCTAAGAACTCCTATATCAGTTGTTCAGGGCTATGTAAATATGCTTGATAGATGGGGCAAGGAAGACCCTGCAATATTAGATGAAGCCATAGAGGCTCTAAAGCATGAGTCTGACCATATGAAGGAGCTTATAGAGCAACTTTTATTCTTGGCTAGAGGAGACAGCGGAAGAAATACCCTTAATAAGATTAGTGTGGATTTGAATGAAATTATGAAAGAGGTTTGGGAGGAGTCTGAGATGATAGATTCCAAGCATACCTACGAGTTTGAGGAGTGCCAGGGTGCTCTTATGACAGGTGATGTGGCTATGGTTAAACAGTCTGTAAGAATATTTGTTCAAAATGCTGCAAAATACTCTAACGAAGGAGATAATATAAAGCTTGGAGTAAGAATCAATCCAGACAGTGTTAGCTACCTTGTTCAGGATGAGGGTATAGGAATGCAGGAGGAGGATGTAAGTCATATCTTCGAGAGATTCTACCGTTCTGATAAGGCTAGAAATGGTGAAACTGGTGGATCCGGACTTGGACTTTCTATCGCCAAATGGATTATAGATGCCCACGATGGAACTATAGAGGTTTTATCAAGACCGGATATAGGAACTAGGTTTACCGTTACATTTCCAAGGAAAATGAATATAGCTAGTGAAGAAGAGTAGTCTAAGGATTACTCTTTTTGCTGTTTATAGATATAATGTTTATATAATAAGGATACTATGGGAACAAAGTTTGTTAGCGTGAAAGCAGTAAATATTATGAATATCCAAAAAAAAAATATTGTAAATGAGAAAATATAAAATACTGTGAATATGGTATTTGACATTGATAATCAGTTAAGTTATAATTGTACAAACTGTGCGTATTTTTAAGCGCTGTAGTAAGATTTTTAAGTATGATGTTAAAGGAAGGTTGATGAGCATGAGCATGGAAGAAAAGAAGTATAAACTGACCCGAGAAGGTGTTGAGGCCTTAGAGCAGGAATTAGAACACTTAACAGTCGTTAAGCGTCAGGAGATCGCTGATAAGCTCCAGGAAGCAAGAGCACAGGGAGACTTGTCTGAGAACGCAGAGTATGACGCAGCTAAGGACGAACAAAGAGATATAGAGGCTCGTATCGAGGAAATCGAGAAGATATTAAAGAACGTTGAGGTTATCGACGGAATTAAGCTTAGAATCTTAGATGTAGAGCTTGGCGAGGAGCAGGAGATTAACATCGTAGGTTCTGCAGAGGCAGATGTATTAAATGGTAAGATTTCTAACGAGTCACCACTTGGACTTGCGCTTATTGGTAAGAAGAAGGGTGATGTAGTAGAGGTGTCAGCTCCTAATGGTGTATTTGAGTACAAGGTATTAGAGGTTGTTAAGTCTAAGAAGACTAGCAAGTCAAAGAAGAAAGAAGATTAGTTTATAAGATTAGTTTATAAGATTAACAGGAAAGAGGATTAATAAAGTGGCTGAGAAGAATAACCAGAACAATAATCAGAGTAAGCCTCAGGATTTAAATCAGCTCTTAAAGGTAAGACGTGAAAAGCTTGCAAACCTTCAGGAGGCAGGAAAGGATCCATTCCAGATTACTAAGTATGATCAGACACATCATACAGATGAAGTAAGAAGCTTATATGAGGCTCATGAGGCTAAGCTTTTAGCAAACTGGGAGTATTCTAATGTAGAAGGAATGTCAGAGGAAGAGGCAAAGGCTGCTAAGGACGCGGATTATAATGAAAGAAGAGCAATAATGGATGCGGATCCAATCAATGTTTCTATTGCTGGACGTATGATGTTCAAGCGTGTTATGGGTAAGGCATCATTTGCAAATATTCAGGACATAAATGGTAAGATTCAGGTTTATGTGGCAAGAGATGCAATCGGTGAGGAGCCATATGCTGAGTTCAAGAAGTCAGATATCGGTGATATCTATGGAGTAAAGGGATATATCTTCAGAACAAAGACTGGAGAGATTTCAATTCATGCACATGAGCTTACAATGCTTACTAAGAGCTTACAGATTCTTCCAGAGAAGTTCCATGGCTTAACAGATACAGATACACGTTATCGTCAGAGATATGTTGACCTTATTATGAATGAGGACAGCAAGAAGACATTTATCAACCGTTCAAAGATTATAGCAGCAATTAGAAAGTATCTTGCAGGCGAGAACTTCCTTGAGGTAGAAACTCCTATGCTGGTGTCTAATGCTGGTGGTGCTGCTGCAAGACCATTTGAGACACATTTCAATGCGTTAAGCGAGGACTTTAAGCTTCGTATATCTCTAGAGCTTTATTTAAAGAGACTTATTGTAGGTGGACTTGAGAGAGTATACGAGATTGGTAGAGTATTTAGAAATGAGGGCCTTGATACAAGACACAACCCTGAGTTTACACTTATGGAGCTTTACCAGGCATATACAGATTATAATGGAATGATGGACCTTACTGAGAATATGTTTAGATATGTGGCACAGGAGGTTCTCGGAACAACAACTATTACTTATAATGGCATAGAGATGGATCTTGGAAAGCCATTTGCAAGAATCACTATGACTGAGGCAGTTAAGCAGTACGCAGGAGTTGATTTCGATACTATCGAGACTCTTGAGGAGGCTCGTGCAATTGCTAAGGAAAAGCACGTGGAGTTCGAGGATAGACATAAGAAGGGTGATATCCTAAATCTCTTCTTCGAGGAATTTGTAGAGGAGCATTTAATCCAACCTACATTCGTTATGGATCATCCTATCGAGATTTCACCTCTTACTAAGAAGAAGCCAGAGGACCCTAACAAGGTTGAGCGTTTCGAGCTTTTCATGAATGGATGGGAGATGTGTAACGCATACTCAGAGCTTAACGATCCTATCGATCAGAGAGAGCGTTTCAAGGCTCAGGAGGAGCAGCTTGCTCAGGGTGATGAGGAGGCTAACACAACTGATGAGGACTTCCTTAACGCTCTTGAAATTGGTATGCCACCTACAGGCGGTATAGGATATGGTATCGATAGATTATGTATGTTGCTTACTGATTCTCCTGCAATAAGGGATGTATTGCTCTTCCCTACAATGAAGAGTTTAAATCAGTAGAAACAGTGTAATGTAGTGCTAGACAATAGCTATCTGTTTGTTTTGTATTATTTAGGACAATTTTCTAAAAGATATTTTAGAAGGTTGTCC
>JAGALE010000263.1 GCA_017625335.1 Lachnospiraceae bacterium | reverse complement strand
ATTTGATAAGAATTCAGGTTTATTAGGTTCAGTTGCAAGTACTTACTTTTGGTTAGATGCAATCTTTGGGGAGAGATATATAGAAATTAAGAGATTAAGTGAACTAAATAATTATAAGGAATACTTAGAAACATTTGATAACTATACTTCCACATTTAAGATTATAGACATATTTAAAGAAATGGATAAACAAAAGGATAGTGATTACTTTACAACTATACATGATGCATTTGGTTGGTATGGTGATATAAAAGGAAGATATATGATAGCTAGTGAGTGTGGTTTTATACCACATATAATAGTTTTATTACTAGCATTGAAGGCAAAACAAGCATGCGAGCATATGGGATAAACTTATAAGAGGATTAGAATGAAACAGAGAACAGATTATGTAACAAATAGTAGTTCAAGTAGCTTTATATTTTTCAGGTTCAGATGGATGGACAAGGGAAAAAATAGGGGAACAAATTAAACATTTTTGTTCATATGTTATGCAAATTTACAGAGACATAGAAGATGAGATAAGGAAAAAAGATATTTATACATACAATAAGTTAGTTAAATATTTTAAGCAAGCAGCCAATAATAGTATAGACTATGAATTAAAGTACGAGTTAGGATATAGGACTAAATCATTAAATGATGCATTCTCAAATGGAGTGGAGAAACTAAATCTAAAGTATGACATCGGAATTTATCTACATGAGCTTATAGATGGATACCTTAATGCAAATGCATTAATGTTAATCAATTATTATAGTAAAAATGATGCATTAGATTGCATCTATTTAAAAGACAAATATGATGTGAGTAAGCATTTTAACTCTGTAATAGAAGCTCTAAACTGGTATAATTTGGGTATGATTATTTTAAGAGATGCACCTATAGAATTACTAAAACAGCAAGATTATATAAGAGAATACACTTTGAATAAATATTTTGAACTGGAAGGAACAGAGAAAACTTTAAGTGATTGTATAAATAGACTGTGTGGGTATTATTTAAACAATGATGGTAGTGAGAAAGTCTTGAAAGAAGTAGTTGATTCACTAATGTATGATTTAGGATCAAGTATTTCAAATGAGCTAAAGTTATTTATAATAAATAATATAAATAAAAGAATAGATGGTTACTTAATATCAGGTTGTGATGGAGACTTGCCAATAATACTAGTATTATATCTATTTAGTGTATGTAAATATGCATGTAACCATATGGGGTAAAACGGAAGGATTAGCATGAAGGTTATGGTAGATTACGTAACAAATAATAGTTCAAGCAGCTTATTGTTTGATAAAACTTGAATAAAATGTTTAAAATATATAAAATCAGATGCATAAAGATTTCTTTATAAGACAATATATATTTGAAATGTTAGGCAATGAGAGTAAGATTTTATAAAGAGATAATGAGTTAAAAAATTTTATAAAAATTTTTAAAAAGTAGTTGACAAAATTTAGGTTAGATGGTAATATATGTTTGTAAGGTTGATAGAGGTTATTGAAATCTCAATAGTCATTACAATACTCCAAGTTGTTTTAGGGTTGGCATTATGTTCTTTCGTATGAACAGCTGAAACTGTGGGTGTCGGGGCAATGAGGCATCCACAGAAATAGCTGTGACAACAATTAAATAACTTGAATAAATTAATTATGGGCTTGCCAGGTTTCGACAGGGCATTGCAGAATTAAATAAGCATGCAGAGGATGATGGACACCTCTTAAAAAGACATCAAACAATAAATGCTGAAAATAGCAGACCAGTAGCTCTCGCTGCTTAATTGTAGCGGACTACACCCGATTTAATCGGTTAAAGCTTTTAAGTAGTGTTTGACTTAGGCTAACGCTTAAAGGTTAAAAAGAATCTAAGTTATTGACTGATGGGCCGTGGCGAAGGCATATTCAGCTCTTACTAAAGCAGCTATAGCAACTTGTATGGAGGAAGGTGAACCACCAAGCAAGAGTTATTCAAATAGTAAAAATCACCTAAGCATGTAGAAAGTTTAAGGATGGTGTTTTGGACAGGGGTTCGACTCCCCTCAGGTCCACTTTTACAGATAGGCATATACATTAATATTTGTCTGATTGCAGTTTTATTTCCCTCCAAGACCCCGATTAGAAGATAATCGGGGTAATTTAATGCGTATACAAATACATATAGGTAATTATTGGAAATAATTAAAAATTTGATTTTGAGTAAAGGAGAATACATATGGTTATAGTAGGAATCAAGCTAGATTTAGTAGAGTCAGTTAAGAAATTAGCTGAGGTATCAATGAAGTATGATTTTGACATTGATGTTAAAAGTGAAAAGTACATGGTGAGTGCAAAGTCAATTCTAGGAGTTATGGGAATAGCATCCAATAAAGTAATGGAGCTAAGAATAGAAGCGTCAGCACAAGAGGCAGAAAAATTCTTAACTGAGATTAGTGAGATGCTAGTAGGTAATCCAGCACAAGGTTGAGCAGTTGAAACAGATGAGTTAAAGTAAATAACTTATCTGTTTCTTTTATTTTGCAGTACAAACTAAAATAAAGCAATTTACAAACAATGTAATTAAAATAGATTATAAAATAAATAGAATAATACAATTATCTAAAATAATAAATACTAAATATCAAGCTTAAAGTGCAAATTTGACAAAATTTAAAATTTTGTTAAAGGAGAAAATAGTATGGCATTGACACTTAACCAAAAATACAGTAAACTAACAGAGTTAGCTAATCAAGCACATGATGAAGTTATAAGCAATTTAAATACATATGGTAAGACTATGGTTATAAGGCCTACAGGATTTGGTAAAACAAGATTATTGGTTAATTTAGCAAAAGAGTATGCAAAAGAATATGACAAGAAAATAATGTATGTTTATCCTATAAACATTATTGTTACAGAAATTACACGTAATAATGAGTATATGACTGATTATAAAAAAGTAGGACGAAATAAAGTTAAATATTCAATCATAAAAGATAAAGTAGAGTTTATTTCATATGCAACATTAACTAAGAGATATAATGAATTAGGTCCTATGTATTGGGCAGAATATATTAGGGATAATTTTTCTTTAGTAATATTAGATGAGGTTCATAGGGCAGGTTCTGAGGGGTTCAGTAAGGTATATGATGGCATAAAAGAACTTATAGGACCTGATAAGATACATTTAATAGGCGCAACAGCTACACCTAATAGAATGATGGATACAGATGACAGCAATGTATTGAATAATATCTTTGATAATATAGACATAAGTGGATTTTCTTTGGGAGATGCAATAAGAACAGGTATAATGCCAAAAATCATATATGCACAGAGAATATATGATGTAAAAGAGAAGTCAGCTAAATTTAAAGAGAAAAAGAGACAAGATTGTAGGATATCTGGACACAAATTTGATGAGGATAGTTTTAATGTAGAATTATCAAAAGCATTAGATGAATATGGGGATGAGCCAAAATATATATTCAAATATATAAAAAAGGCAGGGTATGACTTAAAAGATCCTGATCAGACATACTTTAAATTCATTGTATTCTTCAGAAATATACAAGATTTAGCAGATAGAGGACCTGTAGTTGAGGACTGGTTCAAGAGATTATTTAATGAAACAGCTAAAAAAGAATTAGGATTAAAGAAAGAATATACTATTAACAGTTATTATGTAGCATCAAGTGATACAGCTGAAAATGATTTAGAGTCATTAATAAATGAGGATAAAGAGCATAGAAAATTTTTTAAGAAAACTAATTTATTGAATGATGTAAATAAACAAACAAGGACAGTAGACCTTTTATTTACAGTTGACATGATAAATATGGGCTACCATGTAGAGGATATAACTGGGATATTGATGTTAAGGGGAACACGTTCAGAAATTATATACTATCAGCAATTAGGAAGATGTTTATCAGTTAAGGCAGATAGAAGTCCAATAGTATATGATTTTGTTAATAATATATCAGAAAAATTTTGGTATAAAAAAGATGCTAAAGCAAGAAAAAATTTAGAGGATTTATTGAATAATAATTCAATAAATGAATATAATAATAGTAATAGAGATGGTAAAAACAAACCATCTGATATAGAAATCATACTCGAGGGTGATGATGACGTATTTGAAGATTTCATGACACGTTGGGATAATAATAATTACTCTGAAGTAAGTTATATTAAATGGTTGTATGAGGATAGAAAAACTCCTATATGCATTATAGCATCAGATATGGGAATGTCATGCAATGAAGTTGTAAAAGAACTATTATCAGTAGGTGTTAATTTAAGAACCGAGGATGCTATGTACCAATATGTATCCAAGAAAGCTCAGGCAGATAATTCATCAAATGAATACAAGTTAGTAAAATTTATTTTTAGTCATAAGGCTAAACAATTTTTACAGAGCATTGGAGCAACTTATCAAACAATATTTGATGTACTTAAGAAAAATATTAAAAACTAGGTTACAAGGAGATGTTATATTATGATTATAGATGGGACTACACTTGAACTATTAGAAAAAGCGCATGATGATAAATGTATATGTCAATGTACAGTCTGTGGAACTAAGGATGTATACAACTTAAGATATTTACAAACAAATGGACAAGAATGTAAAACATGCAAAGAATTTAAAAAGGCGCTTAATGATTCAGATGATACTAAAAAAGAAGTTGATAAATTATTAAAACAAGAAAGAGATAGGCTTATTAAAGGTGAAATACTAGCACCAGGCAATAAATATATAGATACAAGAAATTCATTAAAGGGACTTCCTTTAAATAAGGAATTTGGAGACTATATATTAATAGGATACATAGGTTT
>JAGALE010000262.1 GCA_017625335.1 Lachnospiraceae bacterium | reverse complement strand
TAGTCCCATTCAAAATATAAGCAAAAACAACCGCTAATCTTTGTCAGGGATCGGGCGGTTATTTTTGTGTCTTGCTAATCTTCTCCATACCAATAAAAGCCACAAAATGACACAATTTGTGCCATTTTGTGGCTTTTTACATTCAATTACACATACTTAAGATATGTCTTCACACTCACCAAATAAGACACTATCTGGCTCACAATTCCGGCACCTACAAGTGCGTAACATGTGCCCCAAACTTCTTTTTTATGATTTGCTATCCACATAATAATTCTTTGTATAAGATTCTCCTGCTGAAAGAATGATACATCTCCCAATGCTATATAAGCAAACAATCCATACATAGCAATTACAGCACATACTGTTAATACTATATTAACCACTCCCGGCTTGTTTCTGGTAACAAAAGGGATCAGAATGGAATTGCCTATAAGAGAAAGTCCTAACATAAGCAGCATAAGTATAACGAATACATTTGCACCAACATCCTCTATCATTACTCCATCTACCTCAACCTCAAAGGTGTGCTTGATTGCAAATATAGTAATAAGGCTTGCTAATACACCTATCACATGACCTATTATAACTATTATATATTTCTCTGCCACCACATTCTTATATCCACCCGGAAGAGCTATAGCATAGTTAGTCCACTTGGTTTTATTATCCAGCGTACATAATACAGTAGACATAGACATAGGAATAAGACAAGCTACAAATACGGTGGACATAAGCAATATATAGTTTTCAGACAGAACTCCAAGTTTTGCCTCCAGTCCTACTGCACTGACAAATTCCCAGCCTATGGTTTCTACCGTAATAAAAGCATGGAACAGATAAAACACCATAATGCCTATATATGCCTTACCATTTATTAAGTCCTTATAAAGTAATCCCTTCATTTACGCCCACCTCCTATTTCTCTTGCCAAAATACGAAACAGAAAATGACGCTACAACCACACCTATAACAACAAGAGCTCCGTGGTTATAAATCCAATCAAACCAGCTCTTTATAGTCTTAAATATAACCTCTATATTTTCCTCAAGCATAAGCCAAGCCATAATAGCGACAAGAAATATAAATGACAAAGAACAGCATATAATCACGCTGGTTTTTGCGGAAAATATGATGTCTATAGGAAGTCTAATAAGTATAATAATAAGCCCTGCCAACCAGCAGTATATTACTGTCTTAAACTCCTTAAAGCCAAAGGTTTCATTTCCTGACATATATACTATAGGAAGTAAAACAGCTGACCAGATGTTCATTATGGTATTAACCAAAAATGCCACTATATATCTGGAGAATATCTCCTGCCACACATTTATAGGAGAGGCGTAAAGCACCTTGTACCACTCCGCCTTATGGTCCTGATCTATAGCAGAGGAACTGGTTAGCGATACTGTTATTCCGGCGCCACATACATAGAGAATACATCCCTTAAAGAACAGATTATATATCAAATCAAGTTCCTTCATCTCCTGAAAATTACCTATATTCATACCAAGTATAAATATGATAGCAAAAAGGGCCATACCAGTTATAGTAAGGAATCCCATTAATATATTTTTCCTAACAAGAACCAGGTCTTTATAAATTAATCCTAACATAAGCTACACCTCCTAGTTTTCGCTGTTGTTAGTATTATTTACATAGAACAACATAATTTCTTCTAATGTGGTCTTCTCACAAAGCATACCCTTATACTTAGCCTTACATTTCTCCTGGTCACCTACTAATGCCTCAATACCAAAGGATGACTTTCTATATCCGATTACATCCTCCTCATCCACTGTAGCAAACTGCTCCTTGGAGCATTTTAATATACCGTGACGCTCAGCCATAGTATCCTTATCCTCTGATAGAAGAATCTTACCCTTATGTATAAATACGATATTATCTGCGATTCTTTCAAGGTCAGTTATTATGTGTGATGACAGAAATACTGTATGCTCACTATCCTGGATAAATTCCATAAATATATCAAGAATCTCATTACGCACAATAGGATCAAGACCGCCTGTTGGCTCATCCATAATAAGAAGCTTTGCATGGTGTGAAAGTGCTGTAGCTATTTGAAGTTTCATCTGCATACCACGAGAATAATCTCCCACCTTTTTCTTAGTAGGAAGTCCTAGCTTATCTAAGTACTCAAAGAACACCTTTGAATCCCAGTTCTTGTACATTCCCTTTAATATCTTATCAATATGTTTTGCCTTAAGATTTGGATGAAAACCTATATCGTCAAAGACAACTCCCACATTCTCCTTAATATCAAATTCATTTTTTAAGTTATCTGCTCCAAAGACCTTTATGTCCCCACCGTCAGTCTTAAGCATATTTAGGATAGACCTTATGGTTGTTGATTTTCCTGCACCATTTTGTCCTATAAAGCCTGTAACCTGTCCACTAGGAACATTAAAGCTTACATCCTTTAGGCTAAAGCCCTTGTAGCTTTTGTTTAAGTTTTTAATCTCTATTGCATTTTCTACGCTATAGTCTAATGACATAGTTAATCCCTCCGCTACTTAGAGTGGTCCTCATATATTATGGTCAGAATTTCAATCAGCTCCTGTAAAGGAATGTCGCAAACCTTTGCCCTAGTCACTGCATTTTCAAAATGGTCCTCTAACTCCTGCATAACTTTCTCACGGATAAGACCTTGATTCTTAGCCTTAACAAAGCAACCCACACCTACTTTGGTTTCGATAAATCCGTCTCGCTCTAGCTCCTCATAGGCACGCTTTGTAGTTATGAGACTTATGCGAAGCTCTTTGGCCAGAAAACGCATAGAAGGAAGCATCTCTCCCTCCTCCAATTTGCCGGAAACAATCATATCCTTAATCTGCTGCTCAATCTGTTCATAGATAGGAACACTACTTGTGTTACTGATAATAATGTTCATAGGTATACCTTTCTTAATTTTAAACTCTCGAGTGTGTATAGTGTATATATACACCGCATACACACCGTTGTCAATAATTTTTTTCATTTTTTTGAATTATTTTGAAATTTAAGTTTTTTGATGATTTAATACATAATAAAAAAAGCACCCTTTTGAGGTGCCCCCCAAAAGTTAGACTTTTTAAGCGTAGCAGTTTTATGGCTGCTACGCTATTTTTATGCAGCCAAGGCAGAGAGTCTGTATTCAACAGGACTCATCCAACCAAGTTTCTCTTTAATTCGTTTTTCATTGTAATAGACAATATAATTCTCAATAGCATCCTTCAGTTCATCAAAACTATAGTATGTATTTCCATAATAAACTTCTTGTTTTAACAAACCAAAGAAATTTTCCATAACAGAATTATCATAGCAGTTGCCTTTGCGAGACATACTTTGAAAGATTCTGTTTTCCTTTAGTTCCCGAGAGTATGCAGGCATCTGATATGCCCACCCTCTGTCAGAATGAAAGGTTCTCCTATAAGGACAATCCGAAGTGATTTCAATTGCCTTCTTTTGAGCGGATAGAACGCTCATTGCAGACGGGGTTTTGCTGATACCATAACTTATTATCTCGCCATTAAACATATCTAGGAATGGGTCAAGATATAGTTTCTTAATAATCATTCGTCCCTTATCGTCAATCTCATAATACTTAAATTCTGTCGTATCAGTAGTAATCTTCTGATGGGGAATGGTTGTATGAAATCGTCTATGGATTCTATTTGGTGCGATTCTACCAACTTTTCCTCTATAGGAATTGTAGCGTCGACTCTTGCGTGTGTATGATGTTACTTGCAAGCCCAGTCTTTGCATAATCCTTTGAACTTTCTTTTTATTGACATTGATTCCTTCTTTTTGAAGAACTGCCTGTACACGACGATATCCGAAGTCCTTGTGTTCCTCATGTATAGCAAGAATTCTTTCCTCTAATTCTTTATTTGGGTTAACTCTGTTAAAACGTTTTTGCCAATACATATATGTTGCCTTTGGAAAGCCAACTACTGCGAGAATATCTTTCAGTTTGAATTCTCCTCGGAGGCTATGGATGATTCTCGCTGTTTTTTCAGAAGAGCTTCCTCCTCTAAACGTAGCCTCCTCAGTTCTTTTAAATAGGCATTCTCTATTCTAAGTTTTAATAATTCGTCTTCTAATTGCTTAATGTGTTCTGCACTGGTATCTACCGGTGTTTCATCCGCAGTCTGAATTACAGTTTTTGTCTGTTTCTTTGAATCCAATGATTTCTTCCGACCTTTCTTTTTAGGTCTCAATGCATCAGGTCCGGCTACTTGAAAATCATTTACCCATTTGCATATCTGAGCAGGGTTGCTAATTTTTTCCTGCAATGCTAATTCCTGATATGAAACCTCACTTGATAAATATAACTCTACCACATGAAGCTTGTATTCAAAAGAGTATTTTTGTTGTTGACGAGAACGAAGAATACCTTCAGCACCAAATCTTTGATATGCAAGAACCCATTTCTTAACAGTGTTAAAAGAAGGGATTTC
Source organism: Lachnospiraceae bacterium (assembly GCA_017625335.1). GTDB lineage: Bacteria > Bacillota > Clostridia > Lachnospirales > Lachnospiraceae > Coprococcus_C. The sequence goes on along the minus strand of JAGALE010000262.1, from coordinate 6,492 downwards.
ATAATATTTAGCCAGATATTCATATCCGCCCTCGCCGTTAAGATATGCATCTACAACTTTTTTCTTAAACTCCAAACTATATTTTGCCATGAAAAAACCGACCTCCAATCGTTAGATTTTAGGTCTAACTTTTGGGGGTCGGTTCATTTAGGATGCTTTTTTTATTTTTAAATAATATTATTTCTTAAGCTACACTTCTACCGGTTCAGATTTAAGCTTATGTTTCTTTCTCCTCTTCTCCCATACAGTAAGAGCTACATATGCAAAAATTCCAAATACTGCCGAAATAATTGTGTTCATCATATCTATAGTGTCAGCGCATTTTGCATAATTTGCTTCATCTATCATAACAATTCCTGCAAACACAGCCGGAAGAGAATTGGTCATACAGTGAATGAACGCCCCAGGGACCACAGAATTACTAAGCTTTGTCACTAAAACAAGTACACCTCCCAACATAATATTTGAAAGTATTAACGAAAGCAGGTCTCCGCCCACATCCTCCATACCCAATGCAAGCATAAGTGGAAGGTGCCAGAGTCCTCTTATTACACCCATAGCGATAATTCCAAAGGTCATTCCTCCTACACGCTCTAATCGTGGATAAATATAGCCCAGCCAGCCTATTTCCTCCCCCATAGAAATAAAGGTAAGAATTGCACATATGGCTACATTTAGCATAATGTCAAATACCAATTTTATTAAGTCTATATTTTCAAACCAAACTGCTTCTGGAAAAATTATTGTCATAGCAGGATAATCCATCAGACCAAGCAACAACCCAAACACTAGTGCTATAACATACACCTTTGTGCTAGAAGCAAAATTAGGAGCTATTCCTAATTCTCTAATTCTTGTCTTAAATACAAAAGTTTCCACAAGGGCTGACACTGCCGGAATAAAACAGGCTAACTGATACAAGGCTTGAGCCCCCACATTTTCCATAGTGGAATCCACATTATGAGCAAGCACCATAACCATACTGGTAAGCCCAAAACAAAGTACAATAAATATAATGAGTTGTTTTACAGCATCCTTACGAGTCATATGTGTTCACTCCCTTCTGATACCAAATACAAGATACCTTGTAGGATATATAAAACATTACCATAACCAGATAAGGTAATATGGCTATAACACCAGATGTAAAATGGGACATATTTTTCTCCTGCATAAACCAGTTAATGATGTAATCAATAATTGAATCTGAGCTTAAATCAGGCAGAGGACCAAAGAGCAGATATATCAAGAACACATACACAATCCCCACCACAACTATAAGCTTAACCATCTTTCCTGCCGAGGTTCCATATCTAATCAAAAACGGTGTCTCGACAGCCTTCAAAAATATCGAAAAGAAAAATAGTGTTATATATATAATCATAGAACTGCCTGATACTCCATTTACCAAAGAAATAATTATATCAAGAACATACCCCCAAATAACCACAAAGAAGGATAACAGCAATATCTCATAATATTTACAAAGTACCTGCCCCTTGCTCGTCATAGGTGTAGATGATATAAAGGCACTATAATATTTATTCTCATCATGAATAATTATCTCTGTTCCCATACTTCCCATTATAATAGTGCTCATTATATGCGCAACTAATGGCAATAGAAAGAACGCTATTCCGTAGGATATATTTCCACCACTCTCCGTATCGCCCATTACCTTCATCCAAGGAACGAAGCACCAAGCTGACATAAACACAATCACCAAAAGATTAGTTAGTAGTGTTTTCTTTATGACACAAAAATCCTTATACATAATTCCAATCATGCCTTTTCCCTCCTTAGATAAATCCTTGTGGCAGCAAAAAACCACACAATCATCCACACAATAACGATCACAGGGATAACCGGCCCAATTATGTCTCCTATATTCTGAAGCTTTTCTTTTATTATATTTCCAAAGATAGAGTTACCACTTTCATCTAGACCATATTTTTCCTCTCCCCATACAGCTATTGCACCAAAAGCTAGATATAAAATCGCAAAGAAAATAACCTCTATAGTCACCATACGATTCTTGGTACGAACAAGGTATGCCAAAGCAAGCATCATAGCATTAGCCAGAAAAGCCACCACGAAAATAATGAATTGGATTTTCAATACCTTAAAGGAATAATCCACTCCTGATAAATCAGAAATTAAAGCACTGTATATTATTCCAAATACAAGAGCTGCTAGAGATATCCCTCCTAAGAAAATATACTTAGCACCTATGGTTTTCTTCCCTCTTAATGGAAGTGTATAACTGTAATCCATCCAGCTTATGGAATAGTCACGAAAAACGGAATTTATACAAGTTTCTGTACTTAGCAGGAGAATTAAATATGGCACATAAAAAAATATTTCTGCATAGTAGCTTCTCATTCCTTCCCCATCTGCCAGCTTGTGTAGATTTCCAAAATTCATACTAAGACAAACCAATACACCTAGTACTGCGAACATGATTGTTACTATTACGAAGGTCAGCAAATTCTTTTTTCCTAGATAGAATTCTTTATAAACCAAACCCTTCATTATGACCACTCCTTCTTATCTGAATTCACGTAAAAGAGCATTATTTCCTCTAAAGTGGTTGAATCTATTTCAACGCCTGAATATTTTTTCTTGCAGGCCTCCTTGTCATCTACCATAATCTCAGCGCCAAAATCTGTAAGTCTGGCACTTATATAATCCACAGGACTAATGTCCCTAAAATCGCTTTTCTTACACTTAATCACACCATGAGAATAAAGCACATCATCCTTATAGCCTGTAAGTAGAAGCTTTCCCTTGTTAATAAAGGTTACACTGTCCGCCACCTTTTCCAAATCAGAGGTAATATGTGAGGACATCAAAATAGTATGATTTTCATCCTGAAGATACTCCAGGAATATATCCAAGCACTCATTTCTGACAACAGGGTCTAAACCTGTGGTTGCCTCATCCATAATAAGAAGCTTAGCATTATGCGATAGAGCCGCTGCAATCTGCAATTTCATCTTCATTCCCTTAGAAAAATCACCTATCCTCTTTTTACTAGGCAATGCAAGACGCTCTAAATAACTCTCATATACATGGTTATCCCATTCCTCATATATTTCTCTCATAATACGTCCAATTTTTCTGGCATCTAATACCTCATGATAGGGAATCTGATCAAATACTGCACTAATCTGTTGCTTTATAGTAATCTCATGCTTAATATTATCCATACCAAACAGCTTAATACTTCCCTCGTCAGGCTTTATAATGTTAAGCAGTGACTTAATAGTAGTAGTCTTACCAGCACCATTTTGACCGATAAAGCCCATAATACTACCCTTTGCCACATCAAAATTAATATGGTCTAGGGTAAACCCATCATATTTTACTGTAAGGTCACGAATCTCTATAGCGTTTTCATAGTCGTTCATAGTTTTTCCTCCAACTGAGATGTGCTTGTCTGTCACAAGCGTCTAACTTTCGTAAAACAAATCCAACATTTCTTTTAACTCGTCCAATGAAACCTCACTCATCTTCGCTGTCTCCACAGCATCAATAAGCGATTTCTCAATCTTTCTCAGATTTTCCTCTCGCAGGAATTCCTTATTTTGGCCTTTAATAAAGCTTCCCCTGCCAGTGTAAGACTCAATATAACCATCTCTCTCAAGATCCTCATAGGCGCGCTTAGTAGTGATAACACTAATTCTAAGCTGCTGTGCCAGAGTACGCATGGAAGGAAGGGCGTCCCCTTCTTTTAGTTCTCCACTCATAATCTGTGCCTTAATCTGAGATGTTATCTGAGAATAAATAGGTTCATCTGAGGAGTTTGTAATAATAATATCCACCGGTGTACCTCCTCGATTTGCAAATCAACCTAGAGCTTAATATGCTCTCACTTCAAAATTGTATATATACAATATACACATTATTGCACTAGTATATACATTTGTCAATATGTTGATTTCAAAAATCATTTATTCAAGTGCAAAATATTGTCAAAGCATACATTCTGCGATAATATGTATATAGTTTTATTTAAAGGAGACTTAATATGATTTTGAACAAAATATATATAGAAGACATATTTCCATTTTTGATAGCTGGCATTTTCGCATTGCTCGGAATTACATTTATTATTATCAGTATTTTTATAACTAGAGCCAAGAAAAAACGTTGCACCGAAAAAGTATATGGAACCTGTGTAGGTTTAGATAGTTACACAAGCTATAGCGATGGTCATCATAGAACTATGTACTGTCCTATCTACGAGATATACTATCGTGGTCAAATATATAGACTTATGAACAACTCTCACTCTAGTATGCGACGTGTAAATCCTGGTGACAGCGTAGAATTACTTATAAATCCATATCAACCTAATGATTTTATTGATCCAAAAAGAAAATTTGGTGTTCACACTGTACTTACTTTTCTTGGAATATTGTTTACAGCTTTGGGAATTATATTTGTAATGGCATTTTCATCCGCTATGTAATCACTGCATATAAAAAGCATGACACACAATCCATTTAAAAATGCGTAAGCCCCTAAAAGGAGTTTACGCATTTTGTGCTTGTATATTTATTTCATCATTACATTATAAATTGCATTTGCATTTTGACCACGTGTTCTTGCCTGATAGTCAATATTTGCAGGAACCTCATACTGTCTGCAAACTATGTCACCTGCACTTTGAGCAGTCATATTTCCCTTCTTCCAGTTACTATACACATAGCTGTGTGAGCCCTGAAGCTCGTCCACTATGTAGTTTGCTTCAGCCTTAGCACATTCCTCAACAGTTGGATAATTTGAGCTACAATATTTTTCGTAAGCCTCAAGTAATCCAGTTGTTCTAGTACCCGTCCACTGAATCATTCCCAGACCAAACTTGCCTGCGAAGCCACTATTTGCAGCCTTTTCCTGAAGCGCCACAGCCTTATCTATACCCACCTGGCTGATAGTCTTACCGGAGAACTCACTGCGGTAGTTAAAATTATTATCCATGTATTTTAAATAACTTGGCTTAGCACCTGGATTAGAAGAATAATTTGAGCTTTCAAACACACCTGGCGTTCCTTCCGCCTGAATATTACCTAATACTCCTGCTACAAATTCCACCTCGTAGCCCTCGCTTAGAAGTCGTTCAGCTGCTGTCAACATTGCAGTCTTCTTTGTTGAAGTCAAACCGAGAGAGGTATCGTTCTTAAGGTTCTCAATCATCTTAGCCTGTTTAGCAGTTAAGTCACCTGTATCTATATCTATAGGGTTATCAACAGGCTTATTCTTTAATCTTTCAAGAGCTGCATTAATAGCTTTATGAGTGTTTGCACCTACAATCCCGTCCGCAGCCAAATTATTTGCCCTCTGGAAGGATAAAACTGCCTTCTTGGTGTTATTACCAAATATACCATCTGCACCATAGGTATTATAGCCAAGCTTTGTCAGATTTTCCTGAAGCTTCTTTACATTACTTCCTCTACTTCCCACAGAAAGCACATTGTTTAAGTGATTTGTATAGCAAGTATTAATCTGATTCCTTGTTGCATTTCCTACGATACCATCTGCATCAAGTCCATAAGCTCTCTGAAATTCAATAACTGCATTTCTAGTGTTATTGCCAAATATTCCATCAGTTCCCTTGGTATTATAGCCAAGCTCAGTAAGCTTTGTCTGCAGAACTCTAACTGCTGAGCCCTGACTACCTAGCTTAAGAGTGGTAGATGACGAATATGTAGTGGCGGCTCTGTTCATACTGGTTGAAAGTGCTCCACTTAGGTTTAACACTACACCCAATGTTTCGCTACCTGCAGTACTTCCGCCTTGGGCAGCTTGGCTTGCTACCACCTGCTCATTTAAAGTCTGTACATTTTTACGACCTGTTGCCATCCTCTGTGCATTAGCTGTAGCGTCAACATTTGTGTTAATTCCATTTGAAATAATCATAATGTCCTCCTTTACATTCATATTCCTTACGCTACTAAAACACGACCTGCCTCGGACCTTATCCGGCTTGTACAACGTCCAGTTATACTTCTCCAATTTATACATTGTATGCTGGTAATTATGATAATATGACTTTCGATTTAAAAATAATGTAAAAAAGAGTAGAAAACATTAAATTTTCTACTCTTAATCTCTTTATAATATATGAAAACTAATATTTATTCACTATCATCATCTCTTAGCATCAAGAATAAGCTTCACTGCAAAAACATCTCCCTCTAGTTCTGCCTTAATACTTCCACCCATCTTCTCTGTAAATTCCTTGGCAATAGCAAGACCTAGTCCTGTTGACTTCTCACTTCTTGCCTTGTCAGCTTTATAGAATCTATCAAAGATTTGTGTTACGTCAATATCCTCCGGATGAGCCACCTTATTTTTACAGATGAAACACAATCTGCCATTAGACTTTTTCCCTGTTTTTTCATCAGTATTATCTCTAACCTTTGAATCCATGCCATAACTTATCTCAAGCTGTCCCGCACCATGAACCACTGCATTTTTTACTATGTT
>JAGALE010000025.1 GCA_017625335.1 Lachnospiraceae bacterium | reverse complement strand
TTTCATATCCACCTAAACTCCAATTTGTATATATTGTATTATCAGCTTTCTCTTCATCTTTATCAGTAGTTTCATCTGTATCATTTGTCATTATTACATATGATCCCATTGAAATGCCTTTATTTATATCAAAGCCAAAGCTGAATTCCATTGATATATCATGTGTGGTACCTACCATCATCTGCTTAAGAAGTGCCTCTGCATATTCATCTCCTACAACAGAATAGAAATTATAAATCTCTTGCCATCCGTCAAATACTATACTTCCTTCATAAGATTTTACATCATATTCAGATGTATCAATCTTATATAACTTTGTATCTGATTTTTCAATATTATCTGCAATTAATTCTAGTAAGCTTAATATATCTAAATCAGATGATTCAGACCAATGGTTTTCATGTAATAAATACTTTTTACCATCCTTAGTGCCTATTGTATTTGTACCATGTAGTCCATGTTCTGCAAATAACTCACCTTGTTTATTATATATGTATGTATCATATAATTCTTCTGACACTTGTAATGCTACATATGAGTTATTATTACTTAAATAGTCTATTATTTCCCTTAACTGATTTGCTGCCTCTACCCTGAAAGGGTCATCAGATTCAACCTTATCTCCGTATATCTCATATTCAACACCAACTGATGTTTTAATTCTATCATTGTACTCTTCATCTGATATAGTCTCTAACTCGGAACCAATCCCTAATTCTTCATCTGTAAATGAATTTAATTCTTCTATTTGACTATTCAATTCTGTAATCTGTTTACTATATTTGTTATTCATAATTGCATATGTTATAAGTGATGACGCTACTGCTATACCCACTAAACTTGCTATGAATATTACCAATTCTCTTTTAATTGGTTTCTTTTTCATCATTGTATAAACTCCTTTCATATTAAAAATATTAATATTCTTTTATATTGATATGTCTATTTAGTTGTATCTTTATATATTGTTTTTAGTTCACCATTAGCCCAAGATGTAGTAGATTTTCCAGCCTCTAAGTTTTTAAATTCTTTATTGTATTTGAACATTTCTGCACTCATATTATCCATAGTATGTAATATGTATGCTTCTGGAGTTGCTGGATTTACTGGACTTCCCCATTCTAGTTTTCCGTGATGACTTGCCACTAAATGTTTAAGTAGTCTAACTTGTTCTATTTCCCTATTTAATTGTTCATCTGATTTAACAGGCTCCTGTTCATTTACTTCATTTATTCTATATGTCTGATAACCTATTCTCTTTTGGTATGCTACTAAATCTACCTCTGATAGAATCTTCATTATATGTGAACCTAAGGATGCCTCAACAGAATAAGCAGTTGCACCGCTTGATACATCAACGTCTAGTTCAAATATTTTACCCCAATCATGTAATAATGCTCCACATTTTAATAATTGTATATCTACAAAATCGTCATAGTATAATGAATTAAAATAATTACCAAGCATTTCACATAATGATACAACTTCTGATGTATGTACCATTAAACCGCCTAATGCTGTATGATGCATACCTTTAGCTGCTGACCATGATGAAAATTTATCCCAGTATTCCATTAGTATGCTACATGTTATTTGACCATATATTGTATCTATAACATCGTTTAATGCATCTTCTATGACTCTAAATCCTGTATCTAGTCCATCTGCCCAATTTATATACCCACTACTGCTTTCTCCAGCTATATCTATATTGTATATGATTGCACTAAAGCCAGATGGTGCTTTATTGTAAGGTTTAATGTCAGCTGCTGCCACACATACTGTACCATTTTGAACTATTTCAAGATGAGCTGATGTTGCTCCAAATATTTTAGCCTCTACACAATCATCTTTATCAACCATATTGAAGGTCATAAAGTCAGTTACTCCGTCTTTTTGCTTTCTTACCTCTGCATCTCTTACTAAGAACTTAATAAATACTCTTTCACCTATGTGTTCACTCAAGTTTATTTGAGAAATTCTAATGTATTCCATATTTAAAACCCCTTGTTTAATTAAATTAATAACTAGCAAAAATTAAGTTAAATTAATATACTGATATTTTTATTAAAGACTTAAATCAAGCTTAACCAAGTGTATGTATTTAATTTTATGTCTTTATTAGTGTAGTCAATAATTTTGAATGTTATTTTTAAGCACACACAAATTAGTATGTATTAATTAATTTTTAAAATCTATACCTAATTTTGTATACCTATGTATATATACTTTTATTATATAATGTATTTTATAATTTCTTACCTAGTAAATTATTTTATTTTTATTGTAGTTTATATATTGATATTTTTTAACTAACTCATAATTTAATATATTTATTTTTTATAAATGTTTGATTTGTTTAGACATACTAATATGCCTGTACACAAATATAGGCAGTTTATTACTCATAAACTGCCTATATTGTTATCTATCTTCTTTTATTTAACCAACTCCAGGCTCCAGCAACTGTTCCAAATATTCCTCCAATTGCAATGGCGGCTATATTTCCTAATGAATGCACTGTTCCACCTAAAAATGATTTTGATGAACTTCTAAATTGTGTTGATGCTGCCTGTCTTATATCATCAGGAAATAGTCCAGTTGCTCTAAATGATGTTCTCTGTTCTCCTGGACTTCTCTGGCTGAATCTAGTGTCTTTACTGGCTGCCATAGCTTTCATTTGTTGACTGAATCTGTTCTCATTTTCTAGTCTACTTGCTGCTCTCTGTGCTTCAACACTATTATAAGATGCCCTGCTAAATGCCACTCCATCTGTTGCACCGCTTAAATGTGGCAGAATTGCTATTCTTTGAAGTTTAGGCATAATTGTAAATAGGTACCCTATCAGGTTATTGTTTACTGCTTCTAATGTTCCTTGTGTATATATCTCGGTATCTAATGTTAGCTCTGATATATTCTTAAATTCTTTACTTAGCATCTTAAAGTTAACAATATCTTTTAATCTTATATCCTCAAATCCACCAAGCACACCATCAAAAGATACTAGTTTTTTGTTGATGTACATTGTATCTTCTCCTATATCTACCCTTGTTATTAAATCTTTACTTCTAACCCTAGCAGATATACTCTTTAACACTACTTTCCAACGTCTATTGAATTCATACTCAGACCCCTTGATAGTTCTAAAGAATCTATTACTGAATCTCTCAGATGTATCATATGTTGGCATTGTTACTCTAATACAATTATTATCGTTTAGTTCCCAAGCATGAGATGTAGGTTCAGGATTAATTTTTCTTTGTCTTCCGTTTTTACCAAATTCAGAAGCTGTTCTTTCACCCCTTATTGGCATTTCTTCAGCTTTAAAGAATGCATTTCCATATATTTGCCTATAGTCTATGTCTTCTATAATCTCATCTTCTATAATTTCATCTTCTGTGTATTCAGTATCAATGTTTGGATTCTCAAAATCTATATCAGTGTCCAATAAATCATCGTCGTCAGATAAGAGATCATCACCAAATCCAAAGTCTATATCATCATCTTCATCGTCATCTATAAAGAAATTATTAGTAGTAATTGGTTTATTATTTGGTACACTCACTCCTTCATGATGTATTACTTGACCCATTCCTGCATAGTCACCTAAACCACTAAGGTTATGTTCATCTATGAAATTTTTTGTACCTATGTTATTGTTATCTTCCCCAAGATTAGTCTGATTTTGGTCGCTAAATGATGTCTGTGACATAGTATCATTAGACCTGACATTATCTAAGTCTACTCCCTGTGTAAATGTACTAGGTGTATACCCTTCAATATCTCCTCTTTCACTGGCTGCTTGTAGTTCAGCCACTTCATTATCTTTCAATTTAAAATCATGGCAGTTATACATGTATGATAGTAAATTGTCAGCTAATCCCAATTTTTGAACTATGTCATTTGCATATGTAAAACCTATGTTTAATTGCTGAGCTGCATTTAAACCATAGTCACTCAACAATGAGTTTACGTAACCTTCAAATCCAACTTCTTCCTTAACTGACCCGTCTTCATTTAATTGTGAACCAACAAGGTCTTGTTCAGTCAATCCCATTGTTGCTGCATTTTCTAATATTAAATCCTTATGCTTAGCATCGGAATAAACATTAAATGGTCTGAATACTTTCATTGTATTTGAGTTTACATCCCCACCAATTGCAAAGAAACCACCTTGTTCTCCACTGAATCTATCATCATACCATTTAGCCTCTTTAGCTAATGATGAAGGAGTACCAAAAGCTGTTGATCCGTAGTTCACTGCTGCTCCACGACCAACAATTTTAACAATGTTACCAGAAGCTTTATCTACTACTTTAGCTAAAGATGATACTGATTTATATTTTTCAGGGAATTTAGTTGACTGCCATACAAAGAATGTAGTCATGTTAGCAAAACCAAATGTAGATGCTACACAAGTACCAAAGTTACTAATTATCAATGTCACCCAGTTTCTGTATTGCTGTATAAATTGATATGCTGGATCTTCAAGAAGGTTTATTTTCTTTCCATTAGCATCTTTAGCTCCTTTTCTAGCTACCTCTGCTCTATTTAATATATCGTTTACATCACTTTCAGCTATTGCTGCCTGTTCACATTCATCTGCTACTGCTACTAACCAATCATTTTTATCTAATGAATCAGCTATAGATGCTCTATATGCTGCCATCTTACACAATAGGTCTATACCCCTCAAGTAAGTTGTAATAAGCATAAATTTTCTTTTTTCTTCAGCTGTTAAGAATATTTCATTTAAGAGTTTATCTTTACTTGCAAAAGGTAATTCCTTATTACGAACACATCCAGTTCTACCCTCAAGTGTTTCACTACCTTTTCCGGCTACACCATTAAATACAAATGCATCTAATCCCTGTGCCCAAGCTACATCACCTAACGTACATGCCATATCAGGTTTACCATCTATATACATTAGTTTACATCCATCAGCTAATGCAGATGCTATCAAATTTAATGTCATTACACCTTTACCAGAACGTGATGCTGCATATAAAGCATATGTAGGACTCTTCTTATTCTTAAAGTTATAAGTCATTATTGTACCATCATCTGTTTTACCAAGTACTACATTATTCCAACTAGGTCTTATTCCCTGTTCTTTGAGTATATCTTTTACTTGATATGCAAATAAACTATCCTGAGAGTATACTCTTTGATTGTAAATTATATCTAATTCTAAAACCCCATGGTCATACTTACCTACTTGTTTGACCTGTATAGCATTAGATGTTCCTGTGTTTAATCTATTGTATAATGATTTGACAAAATTATCACTATCAATAGCTGTATTACTACAAATTCTAATACGTGTATTTACGTTTTCCTTTCTCTCTGCCACTACTATAACATTTTTAAGAGAATTGAGTAATTTATTATTTACAATAGTAGCAGATTCTATTGCCTCTGGTGTAATTTCTTCTGTTATACCTCTTTTAATGTAAGATTCATATATACAATCTTCAAGATTTTTTCTAATCCACCCTCGTATATCATCATATTTAGTTACCTTAACTGTACTAGGTAATGATGAATAATCTCCTTTACTCTGTCTATTTGGATTATACTTGTCAGCTACATGATTTTTTAATGTAGATCCACAATAATTATAATGTCCAAATGTATTTCTAACATGCCATCTTGTATATGTTATAGGAGAATTACTATTCATTAGTTCATCTATATCAGGCTCTGAATCACTATACATTTCAAATGTATTTGATTGTCCTAGACTTCCTGTTATTGCATTATATAATTCTATATCAAGTACTCTACTCCCACCAAACACTAATTGATTGCTACCATGTTGAGATGATCTTGAATCTGACTTTAATATACCTTGGTTAGTTAATACACCCTCAGGTATCATTAATGTGTACCCAGATTTATATAATGCATCATATGATGACATTATTATAGACACAATACTGTTTGCTTTATCTTTCCAATTCCTCTTAAATTGTTCTGATATCTTCAATGGTTCTGTGC
>JAGALE010000261.1 GCA_017625335.1 Lachnospiraceae bacterium | reverse complement strand
CCTTGGAGTTCTTGTAAAAAAGGACGAGGATATTGAAATAGTAAAAAAGAGGAGAATTCTATAATTGTTTACTGATTTTTTATATGTATGCCGGGATAAAGGCTTAAAAATATCCATGACTGAATGGATTACATTTATGGATGCCTTAGATAAGGGCCTTGCACATTCTTCTCTTGAAGGCTTTTATAATCTTGGTCGTATGATTTTAGTTAAAACTGAATCTGATTTTGATAAGTTTGACATAGCTTTTATGGAGTATTTTAAGAATATCAAGATGGGAGAGGAGCTTCCTACTGATATTATGAAATTCCTTGATAAGGGTGACATGGATACATCTAACCTTAATAAGGATGTATATAGCTTCGATACCACTAGAGATATGGAAGAAACTAAGCGAATGTTTAGAGAGCGTATCACTGAACAAAAAGAGGAACACAATGGTGGTAACTACTGGATAGGTACCAGCGGAGGCTCTGCCTTTGGTCATAATGGACGTAATCCTGGCGGACTTCGTGTTAGTGGTAAAACTGGTATGAGAAGTGCATTTCAGGTTATGGGTGAACGCAAATACGCTGACTTTAGACATGATAAAACCCTTGATATAAGACAGTTTCAGGTGGCATTTCGAAAGCTAAGACAGTTTTCTACTAAGCTTGAGGTACCACGTACAGAGCTAGATCTGGATAAAACCATAGATTCTACCTGTAATAATGGTGGTTACCTAAAGCTTGAATTTGATAAGCCTAGAAAAAACTCTGTTAAGCTTTTATTGCTTTTCGATTGTGGTGGGACTATGCTACCTTTTAGCGAGCTTTGTAATGATTTATTCCAGGCTGTACATAAAGCTAATCATTTTAAGGATGTTAAGACATATTATTTCCACAACTGCATATATAGTAAGGTCTATAAGGATGCAGAATGTGAAATGGGTGACTGGGTTGACTTAGATTATATATTTAAGCATACTGACAAGGATTACAAGGTCATCATTGTAGGAGACGCTCAGATGGCTCCAGAAGAGCTTTTTGACCTTAATGGTAACTACAGAGGGCCAAATGATGGCAGAAGCGGATATGAGTGGAATAAGATGTTTAGGAGCAAGTTTAAGAAGGCTATATGGCTCAATCCAAGATTCCATGGCAGCCTAAATCAGCTTGGATGGATGGAATCAGAGAGAACCTTAGCTGAGATATATGATATGTTTCCACTAACTGTGGATGGGCTAAAGGATGGAATAAAAAAGCTAATGGCGCCTAGATAAACGAAATAAGTTATAATATAGTAAAATTACTATTTAAAAATCATCAATTCTAACCTATAATAATATTTATTATATAGTATTATTATAGGTTATATTTATATTATAAATTTGGGGGTACAAAACATGGAAAAGGATTTTACAAAAGGAATCGGACTTGTACTTGCAGGTGGCGGTGGAAAAGGTGCATACCAACTAGGAGTTCTAAAGGCTCTAAAGGAAAAGGGCTTATTAGATGAGGTTACAGCCATTTCAGGAGCATCAATAGGTGCTGTTAATGCTATGCTTTTTGCACAGGAAAATATAGATCTTATGTACAAAGCGTGGGAAGAAATTGATATGCTTACACTTTTTGATGTGGAGCTTGAAATGCTGCTTAATAACAGACCATATTTTTCTCGTTCTGAGATGCTTTCACTTATGGAAAAATTTATTGATTATGATCTTGTAAAATATGGTAAATATAAGATTTATAACTCAATTTGCAAGGTAAATAACGATGGAACTGCTCCTGTAGCTGAGTATAGATGCCTAAATGATCTTGATGTCGAGAACATAAAGAAGGTTCTACTTGCTTCAACAGCACTTCCTGTTATATACGAGGCTGTGGAAATTGATGGTGCAAACTATAGAGATGGCGGAATATGTGATAACGAACCAATTAAGCCACTTTATGATGCGGGAATTAGAGAATTTATAGTTATCGGCTTAAAGCATGGCAAGAAGATTAATACAGATAAGTGGCCAGATGCCAATATCATAGCTATATATCCAAGTAGAGATTTAGGTGACTTAGTTGATGGAACCCTTGATTTTACAAGCAAATCCATAATGTATAGAGAAATGCTTGGCTACAAGGATGGTCTT
>JAGALE010000260.1 GCA_017625335.1 Lachnospiraceae bacterium | reverse complement strand
AATAATAATAGCCCTATCCATGAACCATTTATGTTAAGCTTATCATTATTTATTGATATACTTATTAGTTCTCCATGTGTTATTAATCCATATCTGAGTTTATCTAATGATAATGTGATTCTATCTGATTTCATATCAGAATCATCTTTATAATATTTATTGACCTTAAATCCCCTAGTATCCTTTTTCTTAGCCATATTTTATTTCCATTTGTACTTAATTTCTTTTAGACCTGTATTTGCAAATATTATATTGTCAACTACCTTTATACTTATGTATTCAGTTGGCACTATTTCTTTTTGTTTATCTAAGTCATATACCCCAACTTTATTGTCATATACAACTTCTAACAATGAACCCTTAAGTCTATAGATTTTATCATAAATAAGGTATAAAATTGGATTTAAAAGTTTTTCTACCCTTTTCAACCTTACTACTCCTATTATTTATCGTCTAAACACTTCTTTGTTTTCGCCTGCAAATTGTAACAACTCAGGACATAATGTTTTAAATTCTGTATTCTGTGTCATTAACTTAACTATTACGTTTTTATTAACAGCAATCAAGTCTTTAATTGCTGATATTCTGTATTCAAGCTTGTCCAATTTAAGAAACCACTTAATACTATTTGATATGTAGACTATTGTTTGTTTAGTTAACTCTCCATTGCATTTTAAATCTTTTTCAATGCAATCCCTTAATATTTTAATGACACCCTGAATTGTAATAAATAATATCTCTAATTTTTCAGGTGATCTATTTACATTACCTAATACTATATCCCCAGGATTTACATTGGCTTCTTTAAATTTACAAAAAGCAAAGAATCTATTTCCAACGTATGTTCCTAAATTGCCGTTAATTCTTAGTGATAAATTAGGTACATTTTCTGAAAATCCATATGTATTTAATATATCACTAACTGCCTTCCAACTTCTTGGAGATGCAAAGAGTATTTCATTCTCCTTATCAGGATCATATGTATGCAAATCTTTAGGTGCCCAGGTTACATAAGCTAGCACCAGTGCATTAATGCCTGACTTGTAACCCCATTCTTTCCAAGTATCTAAATCATATGTTACCTCATAAACAGAACATCTGTTAGCAAAGTTACCTTCCATGCCTTGAAAATCTCCACCATCATCCTCTCCATTTCCAAGACATACAATCAACCATCCATCAGGAAGCTTGTACTCACCAAGTCTTCTCTCATTTAATAACTGATAAGCTGCTGTTCTAATACTCTTATCACAGGATGTAATTTCATCTAATACAAGTATACCTTTTTCTCCATCTCGCTCAACTCTAGGTAAAATATTGTTTTGTAACCACACTGTAAAGTTATGCTCTTTATCTGGATAAGGAATACCCTTTAAATCAACCTCACTGTATAATAATAACCTAACGTCTATAAATCCTATACCTAGTTCATTAACTGCTAAATTCTGAATTGATTCAGATTTACCGATACCTCCTTTACCAAGTCCAAAAATTGGTCTTGTGTTACCCTCATCTAACTGCATCTTAACTATCTCAGTAAACTGTTTAACTGTTACAATTGGTATACCTAAATTACTCATAAGCTTAATTATCCTTTCTTCTTAATTATCCTAATTATTTGCCCACATATAACATACTCTCTGAGTTGCTAATGCAAACAATTCTCCATGCTTTAACATTTCCTTAACTTGTTCTTTTGTATACCACTCAGATTCAATCTCTTCATTTGCATTATCTGATTCTCTAAGTTCTCCTGCTGCTTTTACTATGTATGTTTCAACTGTCTCATTACTAATACCTACAGCAGTAACTGCTGGACTTAATTTATCAATAATCTCAACTAAGTCTAATCCTGTTTCCTCTTTAAGCTCCCTAGCTACTGCTCTGCTAGGCTCCTCACCTTTTTCTACTAATCCACCTGGAAAGTTATATACCCAACTATTACAAGCAAGTCTAAACTCTTTTTCTAGTAGAATCTTACTCATATCATGATTAAATACAATCATACCAACTGCATCTGTATTCCCAACTGCAAGTCCCTTATCCTCAAGATTATGTTCCCTACTAAGTAACTCATATTCTTTAATATCACCATTGTTATTTATATATTTTGCTATGTATAAGCTAAAAAATTTTCTCCCAACTACTTTTTTAATTGACTCAAATCTCATTACTTATCTAAATCCCTTTCAGTATTCTTATACTAGATAAAGTGATTATTAATCACTTCTTCAAATTTTGGTTCATCCCATACGGATGACTCAAACTTTACTGTTCCGATTATATTCTCACTATCTTCTCTAAGTAAATCTGGCTCTGAAGTAAATACAATTATTGGAACATCATATTTTCTATGATTAATTCTGTGTATTACAGAGTTACCAAGTCCTAACTGCACTCTTTCTCTATGATACATTGGAAAATTCATATCTAATATAATTAAATTAAAACTTTGCAATTCTCCACTTTTATCAAGTAACATAACATCTCTCATATGTTCTGCTCTCTCAAAATTTGTTTCTTCTCCCTTGCTATTAAATATATTTCTTAATGCTCTTTCTGCAGAATCTGCTTTGTAACTATCATCATCAATGATTAAAATCTTTTTCATACTGAATAATCTCTCCTTAACTATTAAAAATAATTATTAATTAAATAACCATTATTAAATACATAAAAGTAGTATTTACTGTTCTTTTTAGACCTTTTGCTGCTATTATCCATAAAATCTGATAAATCTACTTCCTTAAGATTATCCCCTAGATAATCTGTAGATAGTATACACACAAGATTATTTTCACTTAATTTAGACAGTCCGTTCAGATATCCCTTTTCACTACTACTTAGATTAGCAAGTATAATACCATTATTTAGTAAAGGTAAATTTGCAATTGATTCTGTTTCAATTTTTATATCCTTAAGTTCTGTACTTAAAGGATAAGGCATCTTAACATCTTTATTATGGCTTATTTCAACCATATACTGTTCTATTGAAGTAATTTCCTGATGCTTATTTAACCTATTGTACTGCTTATTTAATAATTTAATATGCTCAAGCCATCTATCTGTTATTGCTAAGCTATTTTCAGCTCCGGCTATTTCTATTAAATTTGTTAAATTCACCTCTTTATTTGATTTAATTAGTTTTAAGACAGCACCATCAAACATGTCAGTTGTATATCCTATTCTATTTTGAATATTAACATCTTTAATTATCTCTCCTTTTCCGCAGTTAATTTCCAAATAGTCCTGTGTATTTTCACACATTGCAATACTGTTTAACATGCTAATAACTGCATCATTTATATTACTCATAGTCAATACTTTTCCTCTCTTGTTTATTCATAGAATTTTTTAATTGAAGCCTCTTTACCAAATGGTATTTTAAACATTTTATTCTTGTCTCTTGTACCTACCCAGATTGTATTCTTATATTTTCGTTTCCATTTTACATTATCCATCTTTGATGACCCAAAATACATATCTGTAAATATCAATATTACATATGGTTTATCTTTGCAATCCTTAGAATCAAAGTATTCAAACAAACATTTTGGATTTGTACCTCCACGACCATATGCATCCATTCTAATAGCATCCTTGAACGATGATATTTTACCTTGACTTTGTATCTTTGTATCCCACCATATTAATTCAGCATCTATCTTAAATTCCTTAAGTAAGTCCTCTACCTGTCCAAGGAAATATTTTATATCATCATCTGATATTGAACCTGAAGAATCTATACATATTTTAACTCCGTTTATGTATTTACTTATCTCTTCCTGTTTTCCAGGATATATTGCTGATTGATAGTACATTCTCTTATCTGGCCTATTAAATGATAATATGCTATTTCTTAATTCCCTACAATATTTACTAAGTAACTTACGCCAATCTATATCAGACTTTAGTATATCACCTACTTTTACTTGTAGCATTCCTATCTCATTACCTGCTAGTTTACCAGATAATTCATAGTTAGTCTGTATAATTTCTAGAAATTTCCTAGCCTCTTGCATCTCCAAAGGTGTATTCCCTATAGATACTAAATCTCTTTCTGTGTTTAATCCAACATTAATGTTTGTACCATTGATATTAAATACAAAATTTTTATTTATCTGTCCATCCCATTGTATTGAATCCTTATTTCTTGAATTGTACCCATTTTCTTTTGATTGCTCATATAACTTATTATATATACTGTCAGCTGATTCTTTTTCAAGGTCAATTCCCTTACTGAACCAAGCATCTTTAGGAAGTGTTATTGATATACCTTTTATTATCTTACTCATACCAGGATTTATTCCACCTAACTCTTCTGATACAAGTTTATTTACATATAAGTCACAGGCTATATTCCATAACTCTGGGTCTCTTCCTTCTAATCTAGCTGGATGCATTAAACCTATATGAGTCATTTCATGTAACATTATGAATATTAGTTCATCTACAGGTCTTCCACCTATAAATTCATTGTTATATATCATTTTATTAACTGTTACACCCACAGTATCAATTCTTTTATCCTCTTCTTTAGGTAACGCCTCATAAAATGTTGAATAATATGGTAATATGTCTCTTAAACATAACATTATTCTTGCAAATTTCTGTTCAACTGTTAATGATTCAACCAATTTTGTTATCCCCTATCTATAACCATGAATATCAATTTCAATAATATTTCCGTCTTTATCTTTTCCAACGACTCTTTCAATTCCAGCGTTGACTAACATCCTTCTACAGATTGTACAAGGAGCTGGACTTGCGTATCCACCAGTTGCAACTTCTTTACCTACAATATATAGTGTTCCCCCAATCATTTCACGTCTAGCTGCACTAATTACTGCATTTTGTTCAGCATGAACACTTCTGCAGAGCTCATATCTTTCTCCTTTAGGAATATTCAATGCTTCACGTTCACAATATCCAAGGTCACAACAGTTTTCTTCTCCACGTGGACTTCCATTGTATCCTGTACTAACAATTTCATCATTACTTACAATTACTGCACCATATTTTCTTCTTAAGCATGTGCTACCTTCTAAAACTGCTTCTGCATGTTTTAAATATCTTTCGTCTTTGTTCATTCTTTCTAATTGTTTCATACTTATATATCCCCTTTATATTTATACCATTACCCAAATTGGCATTCTTTTATTCTCATCTAATTTGATTGGATTCATTACTGACATAATCATTTCTCCATCTGACTCAATCAAATTCAGCACCTTTAATTTTCCTTTACCTCCATGTCCTCTTCCTGTATCTGATATGTAATTTTTAAATTCATTAAGATGTAATCCATAATTTGCCCTTGCACCAACTACATATATCTCTTCTCTTGCTCCGCGATCACTGATTCTCATAGCATGTACAATAGTTATTCCATAATCGAACCAATTAATTACTTCATTTACATTCATCTTATTTTTGATGTTTCTAATCACATAATCCATAGTATAGCCTCCAATTACTAATCTTCAATATAAATTCTGCTATTAATATATTCTCTGTCTTTAGTAAAAATAGGCGGTTCATAATCTAATTTCCACCTTAACTTTCCTCTTGAATCTGGTTCCTTAATACAAGTTGTACCACGCTTTAATCTAGTAGGAAGATTGTTCCAGTTAATACCTCTTTGTAATACCAACATATCCTGTATCTCACTATTTTTCTTTTTATGTAATTCATCATAGGAAAACTCACTGTGTGCTAGCTGACTTAAACTATTTCTAGTTGCATCCTGCTGTCTCCATATAAGATTATTTACAACTTCATCTTTAGGTATGTTAAATGCTTTACAATCAAACCTTGCTTTGAATACTTTATTCAAATATGCCTCACCAAAATTTTCAGGGTAATAATCCACTGTTCTACCATGAGATAAATCCAATACTGCCTGCTCATTGATATTACTTACTATATCATTGAATTCTTCCATAAAGAATCCTGTCATCATACTAGCTGCATTACTCGTTAATTTCTGAACATTATATTCAAACCAAGCATATGTATCATTACTTTGATAGTCCACTAATACTAGTGTCACTTCATCTGACTGATGATATCCCATAACACAACCAGGAATTTCTTCACACATTCTAAGCATTGAGTTTCTCATTGCTTGCAATAAAATTTTATCATCAAATGGTCTAATCATTCCTTCTGTAAATTTATGAAAGCATCTACCATCTAATCTTAGAATAACAGGAATTCTTCTAGTTAGATAATTTTTAGACACTTCCTCATATCTTTTCATCCTAGCATCAAGTCGCATCTTAAAACCTCCCCACAAACTTTATTATTTTTATACATAATACATAAATGATTTTTCTATAAGTATAATAAAGGCAGAACTGCCTAATCTGTCCTGCCTTTATCTTCTGAATTACTAAATTGAATTAGATTGTCTCATTACATATTCATAAGAACGAGGAATTGTTCTCTGACACCAGCTTGGATTTACAAGTGCCTTCCAGTAAACTTCTGCGAAGTAATCTTCATAACAATCAGTTGCCCAACTTGGGAATCCAGATGCTCCTACCTCACTTCTGTATATTTCCTGGAATTCTCCAGATGTAGATGATGATCTGAATCCAAATGAGTTAAATCCATGTCCATCTCTGTTACCGCAGTAATCATCAATAAAATGACCTATTTCATGAATTACTGCCATATTAACCTTTCCTACTGAACCAGCATATATAGCTATTGCTCTTCCTTGCCATCCCACATAGCCTGTTGGATAGTAAGTTCCAGCATGTCCATCCGTCCAGGCTGAATTAGTACTAACAATTACCTGATATCCTTTATTCACAATTGCTTGTTTAACATTTGATGGTACATAACTGTATAATTCTAATGCTTTATTTCTACAAGCTGAACTTACATCTCCATCAAATACTAGTCCAGTTGTATCTGTATTTACCTCTGGTACCTCAATTTTGGTATCACTTAAATACTTACCACTTACATATGCGTCTGAACCATTAAACTCTATCTTGTACCATCCATTTTCACATTGGCCTACACATTTAACAGCTTCATTTAATGATAGAGTACCAACTTTATCAAAATTAGTACCAGGTCCTTTTCTAACATTTAAGGAAGTTTTAGAATACATAGTTTTGTCTTCTATATCAGTTACGTCATAGTAAACTTCTATACTAAAACTCTGTGAAAACTCTTTGTATGATACATTGACATCTTTTGTACCATAAGAACTCATATCAATTTCACTGATTACACAATCTTCAGTTAATATTTCTTCTTTTTTATCATCGCTATAAACTAAACTTATCTTTAAACCTGATAAGTCTAACTCATCATTTATCTTATAATCTTTCTTAACATCATCTGTATTTAATTCAATTCCTATCTCCATAACAGGGTCTTCTAATGTCTCTTCAACTGCTGTCATTGATTCATCTTCTGAATTTATCTGTTTTATTTCGGTTACATCTGTATTTTTATCAGCAGATACCTCTTCAATTACATCTATATTTTTATTAGTAGATGCATTTTCAATTACATTCACATCAGTATATGCACTTTCAATTATACTATTGTTACAACCAACTATAGAAAATGCAATAAGCGTAGTTAATAATGGTAAATAAATTCTTTTCATCATAGCTTAAATTTTCCTCCAAATACTTAAATTGGCTGCCAACATGTATATGTAATGCTACTCCAATGCGAATTGCATGTATACATACCAATTCCGCCAGCATTCTGTAAGTATAATGAGTTACCATTACAATCTAACAAGTCATATGGAACACCAGTTGCAGTATTCTGTCCTGTACCCTTTGCTATACACATATATGCTTGCACTGTGCTTCCATTATTTATGTATGCAACAGTTTGACCAGGCACAGCTGATTTGATGGCTGAAAATCCTTGATTCTTATGGTCTGCAATCATCATCTGTCCACCGCCATATCTGTATGTCCCTGCACTATCTCCTGCATCTATAACACCCTGGGACCATCCATTAAATATAGCTACATTTAAACCTACACCTGGGATGTATAACCTTCCTGTCATTCCAGGTCTAGAAGCCATCTCTGCAGCTACTTTTGCTGTATCTGAATAATTTCCACCTGTTACATTTGCTGGTTTTGGAACTTCAACTTTTGTATCACTTAAGTATTTTGAATTTACGTAAGCTTCTTCACCTTTATATTCTACGCGACTCCAGCCGTTATCACAACCACCTGTTACTTTAACTTCATCGTTAATATTAAAGGCACCAAGTTTACCCCATTCGGTACCTGGCCCCTTTCTAACATTTAACTGAACTTTAGAATATTTTGTTTCTGAACATTCTATAATTGAACCTGTATAAACAGGTTCTCCAGTTACTTCCTCGGCCTCATCGCCTGACTTTTCTATGTCTTCTTCGTCAGTAGTCTCTTCAACCAATGGTTTTTCTTCTGTTTTAGTTTCAATGTTTTCATTTTCTTCAGAGGTGTCTTCTTCAGATGTATCTTCTTCAGCATCCGCTTTAACACCCTCTGTTTTGCTAGTAATTTCTTCTTTTGTATTGTCTCTCTTTGATGTTGTCTCGTTTAATGATTTATCTTCTGATGATTTATCTTCTGAAGTTACATCTTCTAATGATTCATCATCTAAAACTGTGTCTTCTACTTTAGTATCTTCATTCTCCACTGTTTCAGTTACTGAATCTGAATTGCCACATCCCACAATTCCTAATGTTACTACTAATAATAACATTGTTAACAACTTAGTTCTCTTTTGCATAGCCTTAACTCCTTTGATTAATAATATTTTTATATTGTTTTATACTATTAATCTTAGTTGCTAAACCATATATAATTGTAAACTCACAGTGGAATAAACTGACTACATCTATACTTTATCACTTCCTCCCTTAAATCCTTTGTTAAAACTCTATTCCTCTATAAGATCTTCATCTTCTTGAGGTTTTTCAACAGGAATAATAGTATAATCCTGATTACCAGGCTCAAATGATCTGTAAGCCCCTTTTAATATTGTGTATAATTCTGATGCTCTTTTAGTCAATTTACCATTAATCTCTTGAGGTAATACTCCATAATCGTATATTCTTTGTGTACCCATATTATATTTTACAAGTTCTTTTGTTCCAAGTGTTTGTGCATATACGTATACTCTTGTACCCTCGTAACAAATTATCTCCACCATACCATGATGAAACTCAGGTCTTCTTAATGAAGCTACGATTATAAATCTATTACAAAGTTTACAGTAGTCCTTATAGAATGCTACATCCACTAATTTAGTATTGTTGGCTCCTTTAACTATCCCCTTTATTTCTAAAACACCATCAACTTCTTTAGCTCCTCCATATTGTATTTTAGGTATTTTACCTGTCCTAACTGTTATTCTAGTTGATGATACATCCACTACTCTGTATAATCTCTGATTTGGAGGATACTGCTTACTATTCCATATAGTAAAAGGTTCAGTTTTAATATTGCCTACTATTGCATATCTAGGAACTTCTTTTATTTTACTAACCTCCAAATTTTGTATTCCTATTCTTCCTTTAGCCCCGAACATTTTTCTCAAATGTTTTGACAATTCATCAGGTGTTTCTATTATGACTTTTCCTATGCAAATATCATAAAGATATTTAAGTCTTGCTGCTTGTTCATATGTATATCCGCACTGAGTTAGTACGCTGGGTGTTAACTTACCTATATTCATTACAACATACTGTAAGTTTTGTATTTCAGCATCATTAAACCCTAATGATTTTAGTCTAACTGGGTCTATGTTTAAATTGTACATATCAAGCATAAAAAATAACCCCTTTGCTAAATCAAATAATTTAATTTTTAAATTATTCATTCAGGGGCTATTTTTCTTGCTTTTTAATTATGTTTTAACTATTTATCTAATCTATTAAGGAACCCATACTGTATTTTGAATATGTATTCTCCCTAAGTTCACGTGTACATTTTCTATCTAGTTTAGAAATTATGCTGTCATCAATTTTAATTGGTGCTACCATCTCCAAACTTGTTAATGCTTGTTCTAATTGTTCCTCTGTCAGATATCCTTTACATTTGTTTAGTATACTTGTTACTCCTTCTTTTGTAGAAGCTATTTTCCAATCAATACTAGGTTCATTCTCTAGTATATACTGGACTAACTTGTCAAATGCTTTAGGACCAAATTTTTTAATACCTGCTACATCATCTGATTTATCTCCTACTGTACATAAGTACAATAACAATGCATTATAAGGAATTGTGCTTTTAAATTCTGGTTCCATATATGATGTATATGTATTTATATCAACCTGACCATAACCTTTAGTTACTTTGTATCTCATAACTCCAACTGTATTATCTACATTAACTATTAAGTCTTTGTCAGATGTATAAATAAGTACAAAATCAAATTCTGTTTTGTATTTGTTCACTAAGTTTGTAATAATATCATCAGCTTCCATGCCCTTTACTCTAAAAGTATTATGACCAGCTGAATTTAATGTTTTTTCTACAAATTCTATATTTTCAAAATCTTCATCACTAAGTTTTTTACTTCTTTTTGATTTATATGCTTGAGCTGCTTCTGCAACACCCTCTGTTGAATGATTTAATTTTCTTTCATCACAAGGCATATCAAAGCATATCGCTGTAGTTAACTCATGTCCAAATCCTTCAAGCTGTTTTCTAATTCCTTCAATCTCCTTCATTGAATAATAAATAGTTGATACATCTTTTTCAATGAAAGTTCCCTTCCAATCAATACATGTTGTTAATCTTTTCATTTTACCATTTAATACTTGGAAAAGATATTTATAATACAAGTAACTGTAATCTACAATAGCTAATACTCTCATTCTAAAATTCTCCTATGTTTATCTTTAGATATCAATTGGGTTTAATTCTGTCAGATTAAATGGTACAATATATTTTCTATGCATTCTAATTGTGCCCAAATTATCCTTAATAAATTTAAACGCTTTTGATTTCTCAATTCCTTTAACACTATTGTAACCTTTAATTTTGTCTCCTGATTCCCACTTGCCTATAATTGTAATTGCATTATTTGATGCTATGTAATATAAGTAAGTATTATCTATAATGATTTTGTTATCTCCGTCAGATATCTGAATTGGCTTAAATAAACCAAAGCTTGTTGCTCTAATTAAATCTGGATTATACTTTCCAACATCTGTATATACTCCATTTTTACTAGGTCTAAAGTTAATCATGTAATCTTCATATTTCATTGGAATATATTTAGGAGCTGCAGATGTATATTCATTTTTAAATACTAGTTGAGCTTCTAATTTTCCTGTTTGTTTATTTGTTGTCCATTTAATATGGTCAAGAGGTAGTTCAAATTGTTTTACTTCCTTGGAAGTTTCAACATCAACATCAAATGTCTTATGTGTTTTAAATGGTAATGGTAATTTTCTGTTTATGTTAATCTCTTTTAATCTCTCTAACAATTCTGCCTTATACTCAGGTGTAAATTTAATAGAAGAGTTTAAATACTCTGTTAAAATAGATACAACGTTTTGATTATATGCATTATTAAATTTGCTACTCTTATCTAGCATTGTACTTGTAGATGTTAATATGTAAGTTTCTTCACCAGGAGCATCAATTCTATGTCCTGATACAATTAAGTCTAGTTTACCATTTCTTACTGTAGATCTGTATGAACCAATATCAGATTTTACTAATGTAACTTCATTCAATAATCGTTCAAGTGCTTCTCCAATATGTAACTTACAATATTTTTCACATCCACCTACACCAATACACTGTGTACAACCTTTACTTCTAACGTCCATTTGCTGTTGTCTCCTCTGTAATTTTTATTTATAAAAGTTTATTATTTCTTTTACTACTTGTTCTGCTGAAATATAATTTTGCATCCCCAGTTTTTCAAGATTTTGAACCTCATTTAAGTCTGTTGCTAATGCACCATTTTTTGTCATTATATAATCTATAGAATATATTGGAACATTAATTGCCCTACTATTATAATCATCAAGTATTTCTATATGATATAATTGACCTTTTTCTAATGATTCAATGTCTTTCTTAAACCAAAGCCTATACCTCTTTGTACCTATCTGTAAATACTTTAAAGTTATTCCATTTGTATCTTCATGAAATACTGATGCTAAATAGGAAGGATATAAGCTCTGTGCCTCATCTAAAGTCATTATTCTTTTCCCTTTAGATTCATGCTTAATAGTATCAGTATAAACTACTACTTTATTTGCATACATACTACTAATTTGACTCACTTGCTGAATCTCAACTGTCTTAACTCCTATGCTCTGAAGATATCTTATGGCTGTCCCTCTTTGCATTCCTTTGTTTATATACCTATTATATAAAGTTCCTTTATCAGAACATATACTATCGTAAAAGTCATTGAAATCTGACCTTATACATAATTCCATGTTTTCCACCCTACTTCCTAGGTGTCCTCATTCTTAAAGTAACCTCTAAATTCTTCTATAAGTAATTCTGTTTGACCCTTGATATTATCAAATTCATCCTTGTCAAATGGAATCAATACTACTTGCATATCTTTTGCTGAGTTCTGATATATTTCATATAGACCTTGTAGTTCTGTATAATCTCCCTCAGCTAATACATATATATTATTGACTTTTTTTGCTACTATTACTCCAAAATTCATGTATTAACCTCCTATAACATACTATCCTTCAAATATTTCAGTGTCACTAAATACATTATTAATTGATTCAAGTGAACTATCAATATCGAAATCAGTTATTACTGGAGCAGTATTCATATTACCAACTTTATTACTACTCTTATTTTTATCCTCTATATTAACAATCATTAGAGCATTATTAATAATATTCATTTGCTTTTCAGAACACTTTGCATAGTTAGAATTTCTTAAAGTCGTGATTATTTTATAAACAAAATGATCACTCCTTATTTTTCCTTTGTAACGCTCATTTAAAAGTGTTTCACACTTATCTTTTAACTCTGATATGCTATCTAATTGTTCTTGACTTGCCTCTTCAATTCCACCGTTTAATTGAATTTCAACTATGTATTTTTCATACATAAGTCTGATGAATGAAATTTCAATTGGTTCAAGTTTACATTTATCTGATTTTATCAATAAATGAAGTGCTTTTCTGTAATTTTCATCTGTACTACCAGGTTTAATTGTTTTTCTAGCACTATTAAGCAGTGTTTTAATACTAATATCTTCTTCAACTTCATCAGGTGAATATGAAGGATATTTATATGCCTTAGCTTTACTTGCCTTCTTAAGAATTTCTATACTTTTATCAAACTCTTTTGTATTTTCCATCCAATCAAATAGTTCTACCAAAGCATTTGCCGATTGTTTAATTAATGTATAAAAATCTTCCTTGACTTTACCATTAATATCATATGTTACATTAAATCCTGCTTGTCTGTAAAAATATGATTTACCTTCAAATGTCCATTGTAATAAGCATAACTTTTTGTATACATCATCCGTTATTCTAGGAGTTCTCTTAATCTCAAGCCCTTTAACTCCTCTCGCTATTTCTCCTGTAGTTGATACTCTTAGTCCTCCAAATACACTAGTATAATATACTTCTTCATATCTGTATTTTAGCAATTTAGTTAAATCTAGTTTACT
The DNA here is from genome assembly GCA_017625335.1 of Lachnospiraceae bacterium. Lineage (GTDB taxonomy): Bacteria > Bacillota > Clostridia > Lachnospirales > Lachnospiraceae > Coprococcus_C. Next base: position 2,404 of record JAGALE010000260.1, on the reverse strand, counting down.
AACAGCTACATGCCAACAGTTTTTTGAATAAGATCTAAGCATTTTTGCTAATGAAATCATATTATTTTTATCAATTCTAATTGGACTATTATCACTTATAATGAAGAGTGTTGAATCAATTAACCATGGCTTATAAAAGAATTCTCTTGACATATTTATCATCAGAGTTTGTAATTCTACATCATCTTTTATGTATTCTTTAAGTGTTTCAATACTATAATCCATCTCGTACCTCTTAATCCATACCCATGAATGTTGCAATCATTCCAAGATTATCTAAGCTGAATTCACCAGCACCATCATCTTCGTTTAAATCACTACTTCCAAAGTCTATCTCAGCATCTTCTTCGTCTTTAACATCATCCACTGGTTTATCATCTTGAATATCTTGAGTTGAATCAACTTGATACTTAGTATCATTTTGGTTATCATGCTCTTTTAGTTTAATACCATCGACTTGTAAGTCAAGTTTAATTGGCTCTACCTCTAAATTTATTGGTTTTGCTTTAATCTCAATTTCTTTAAATACCGTATTCTTGATTTCATTGATTATTCCATCATATGTCTCAATAATATATTTAAGAGTATCATCTGCTCTAATATGAGCAGCTTCCAATTTATTTGAGGCAAATACTGATTGTATACTACCAATACCAAATGTTTTACATATTTTTGTAAGTTCTTGCTCAGCAATGAATGAAGCCATTAACATGTTATCTGACTTCTTCTCAAGTCCTAGTTGTTTCCCAAACTGAGCAAGAGTATACATCTTTAAGCTCATGCTGTATATCTCATCAATCTTCTGTTTTAAGCTATCTACTTCTTTATTCATTGCCTGTAGATACTGATAACGCATAGGTGTAACTCCTAATCTAGCCAACTCTTTTACAGCTGAGCCATATTCTGATGTTCCATCCTCTCTTTTGTCTAGTAATTCAGGATTTTCTGAAGCTATTCTGAGTAAATAACTTACAAATTCCCCGATTTTTCTACTGCCTTGTAGCTGTTCCACTAATTTTATGACATCTCTTTCAGATTCCTCATTAAAAGAAAGTGTACAACCAAGTCTTGTACTGTAATTTCCCATACTAACTTATGCCTTTCTTATTTTCCAAGTACACCCATATCTTCAAGTATTAAACTAAACTTTCCTTTTGTCATTGGATTTTGAATAAAAGTATTACCTGACATTACCAGATTTAATTCTAAAGGTATTATATATACTTTAGCTGGTTTCATCTGATCTAATAGTTGTCTATCAATTGAAGTACTTTTGCTCATATTAACTATCCAAATGATTTTACTTGAATGTATACCAAGTATCTTTAACTTTGGTAATGCCAAATTCTGAATATCTAACTTATTGGATGGTGTAATAAAAAATGCTCTCTCTGATATGTTTGTGATAACCCTGATTAACTGATCTGTAACGTCTGAAGAACCAAGTTTACCCATATCTATTACTATGTTATCATATATACTACCAAGGAAATTTAACAATCCCTGTATGTCAGCTTTCATTATTTTTTGTGTTGATGGTTTTGCATATGTTCCGTATAAACAATCTGTACTACCACTTTTTGTCTTTATTTTGGTTTTTACTATATTGTCATAAAATTGTCTAAATTTACCAAAACCATGTTCAAAAAATATAGACATTGCTGTTGACCTCAACCCCTCACCTACACCAGGTATTCCCGTTGTACCAGGATATGTCTGAAACCACACATCTCCTTTAGGAGCAGCTAAATCCATATCAATAAATAATGTTTTTCCCTGTAATCTATTCACTAAGGATGCTGCTGTAGTTGATATACCAAAGCTTCCTATTCCATAAACTGGATATATTTTAGCTTTTCCAGTGTAAGCTATCATTGGAAGTTTGATTTCACCTGAACCTCCAACTGAGCTATTAATAATTCCTTGTAAGTTCTTATTCTGGTCTTCAAGTGCCTTATAATTATTAACAGCTGTCCTACTTCTGTTTTCCAACTGTGCATATTTTCCTTGAAGATCCATTATCTGTTTCTGCATTTTTTCATTTGCAACTTTTAATGTTTTATTAATTGACTCAAGTGAATCACTGTTTAATCCACCAACTCCATTTTTAATAACTTCGTTGTATTGTTCCTCTTTAATTCTTAACTGGTTTTCTACTAATTTTAACTTTTGTTCAACTTGAGATTTTTCTGTCTTTAATTCTTCTATTTTGTTCTTCTCTTCAGCTACTGCTAAGTTAATTTTAGATTCTACTTCAGCTTCACTGGATGAAAGTTCTATTATCTTTTTAGATTGCTCAGCAATTGTTTCATCTTTTCTAATTGACTGATTCCTTAATTTATCATAGTCATTCTTAGCTTTCTCTAAGTCAATCTTTAATTGCTTAATTTCATCAAATGATTTT
>JAGALE010000259.1 GCA_017625335.1 Lachnospiraceae bacterium | reverse complement strand
ATTTCTGCTGTTTCCAACTTGGCTGTAATCTCCTGATTGCCATAATTATCTGTAACCACTTCTATTGCCATAAGAGTGCCCTGCTCTGTCTTGTACACTATATCTGGCATGGAAAGCTGATTGTGCTTTAGTGCATCCATAAGCTCCTCATAGTGGTCATACTCCTGTTTATCCAGATATTCCTGCAATCTGTCTTCAATAAGTGGTCTCAGTTCTCGCTCTGACAGAACAGAGTCCAACTCCTTCTTGGAGAGGTTGTTGGTAAGGTATTCAGATACCTTGGCATTGTGGTGGGTGGCGTGTCCGTTACTGATGAAGGATTTTACACCACACTCTTTACGGCAGAAATCCTTGCCCTTTTTGTCTGTCAATTCATAATAAGTCTTGATGCCATTACCGTGTCTGTCAGGGACATTTACTTCCCTGATTAAGCCAGATTGCTTGTAGGTTTTTATGCGATTGTCTGTAATCTCTAATTTATGTAGGGTGTCTCTGCTCATAACCCCAGTCTTTGCCAGAAGAGACATGCATTTTCTGTCCTTGTTGTAGATATGGGAGAGTCCCCCTTTTTTCTTTGCCATAATATAATCACTTCCTAAATATAAGTATTTGTATTTTATTAGGGCAGTGGATGCCCTGATGTTCGGGAGAACATCTTTGAATAATCTGCAACATTCAAAACTGTTGTGGAAAATAAAATGCTGGGAGCGGAACGAACCTCTGCCACATAGAAAGGTAGGGGGCTTGTCCCTCAAAATGGAGAAGCGGGCGACTCCATTTTCCTTTCTGGGTATGTGGCGGAGGCGACCTTTGCCTGCAAAGCAGGCATTGGGAGGTGGAGCTCCCAGCACTAAAAAAGGATTGATGTGTACTTGTAATTTAATAAGAGTTAGAAAGTTATGTTAAAAGCCGCCCACTTTTTTCAAACTCTATACTGTATTGTAGATATATGTAGGGATGGATATTCCAAAAAACTGCACTATCAGACAAAAGAGGAGGAATTATGTAAAAAAAACAACAGGCTTGGAAAAAAAGAAGCTGAAAGGGTTTGGTGGTAAGGGATGGGTGTACAGGAAAAAAGAAAAGAGTGAGAGTTACGTACACCGGAGTGAGAGATTGCTGTTAAAGATTTCTTTTGTGGGTGTAATGTTTATTGTAATCTGTGAGAGGTTATTTTCTGTTTTTATATGCCTTATCTTTTTTGATTTAAAATTTAGAATGATGTTATATATATAACACATCTACTTGGTGTTTTTGAGGGTAAAAACACCTTCAACCCCTTGATTTTACTGGGTTTTGATGGCTTTGGGTGGGGACGAGGTATCGTCCTTTTGATTGCCATTGTTTGACAAGAAAATAAATAATAAAACTTTTTTTGCAAAATGTATTGACTGTGCAGGAAATATTTGGTATATTTTGATATATACAAAAATAAATTGCTCATTTGTGAGTAAAAGTTAATAATACCAGCCAGATTGATATAGTGGTTAGGACATTATAGTTTCGGCGGTAAAATACATAGTTTTTAGGTTATGCCTAAAGGAAAACTGAATAGGTAAAAAATAAGGGAAATAAAAAAGTGTAAAACAACACTATTGTTATGCCCAAATGCCTATTAAAAAGTATTTTGCTGTATCAGAAGCTTTTTTTGTGTCCTAACCACTTTTTTCATTCTGATATATGGACATTGACAAGTGAAGAGAAAGGTTGGTAGAAACCAGAATTCTACCCTTAGAAATGTATCTTTGGGCATTAGAACCAAAGAGCTTACCATGGCAATGTGGTATGAAACTTATAAATAAAACAAAAGATTCAGATAATGAGCAGAAAGGAAGGAAAATATGTTAGTTGCTATTGAATATGATAATGAAAGAGGATATACAGAAGGTTTGGAAATGATTGAACATGCAAAGAAATACATTATGGAAAAGCAGGAAATTGATGAAAGAGTATTAGCTAGTCTGGGTGAACTGAAGGAGTTTTGGAGTTCTGCAACACTGTATTTTGCATATGGAACAGATTGCAATTCTATACTTGCTGGTGCATTGGACTATTTTTCTAATAGAAGGAAAAATATTAAGTTCTCTGATTGGAATAAGATTTATCAAAAATTGATTGTTGATTTAAAGGAAAACATTATCTCTGCTAATGATATGGAAATCATAAATAGAATAAGAAATAGTAAGTATTTGGAAGATGTAGATGTATTTGCGGATGAAATTACGGCAGAAGAATTTTTTGAAAGAATTGATTGTAAGATATTAAGTCTTGCTTTAGAGGCAAAGTATGAAAGCGCCAATAATGATAAGGAAATCCAGATGTATGAGTTTGTTCGTAATAAAGTAAACGAGTTTGGAGTATCCGATTCGTATGTGGTTCAATTTTTATATAAAAAATTATGGGAACGATTGGAAATAGCAAGTGAAGTGAGCGAAAAGGATAAGCTTGAACTTGCGAGAACACTTGAAATATATCGTTGTGCAGTAAATGAGTCAGTAGATTCCAAGAATGAATTGATGAAAAAATATACTTTTAGTATTTAAGGTAACAACGATTAAGAATGGAATGATATATGCGGTGTAGTGGAGTGGCTATGCTCCACTATGACCGTATATCAAGTGAGATTTTCACATCCTCCAAGGCATACATAGAAATATGTTAGAAGCTTAGTGCTTCTACAACTAAAACTTGAAGGAGGATATGCTAATGAAGAAAATTAGTAAAAAACAAAAGGATTGTGTAATTGCTTTATACCAAGGTACAGATTTACCGAATTACACAATAGCAAAAATTTGTGGTGTTGCAACTGGAACAATGTATAAGATTTTGGAGGAAAGAAATGTTATCCCCAAAAGATTGACAGAGATATCAGTGGATGAAGTGGACAAGGCGGTTGCTATGTATGAGAGTGGCTGCAAGGTATCTGATATATTGGAGCATTGTAATGTGTCACAACCCCGATTATATGCAGAAATTGATGCAAGAGGGATTGAGCGAAGAAATTGCAGGTATACACAGATTAGAGGTACCAGAGTGCATCCTAAAAGAAAACAGATACTTAAGGAGTATCAAAAGGGTCATTCTTATTCAGAAATTGAAAGAAAATTAGGTGTAAGTGATATGACCGTTAGGAAGTATGTGGAACAGGCAATAGAAGCTGGAGAAATCAAGATTTCAAAAAGATATGAAACACAGGAAGCAGAATATTTGCAGGATGTTGCGAGTGTTATTGTTAGAAGTACTCAGGAAGTGTCAATTAGGGAAGTGGCAAAGGCTTTGAAGGTTGATGAAAAGAAACTATATTACAGAGTAACAAGGGCAAAGAATAAATAGGAATACTATGGCATGGGGATTTGTTGCCCCTGCCAATTACATACAGATTAAGCAAAAGAAAAGGAGATTGAGATTATGAGTAAAGTGATTAATTTTAGTGAAGCAACAGAAATGAAGAATGCACCTGTGCTTAATATTGAAAAGGGAGTGTCTTTTACTATTAAGACAGATTATTATAATGTACCAGATTTGGTTGAAGCATCTGAAAAATATGGTGTGGAGTTTCCACAAGTAACTTATGTGGTAAATTGCAGAAAACAAGAAGATGGTTATATGTGTGAGTTCTTTTGTGGTTTTGAGGATTATGGGAATATGTATTATCAGTTTGGCATTTTGGAGAATTGGGCAGTTGACGAACTGGAAGACCTTGCTGTTAATATGGTTATTAACAATTTTGACAATATGTGTTGGGAAGAACCTATTAAGGTACATTTGGCGGAGTATGGCATTGATTATGAAGAAGATAATGAGTATCAGTATCACTGTGGTTGCAGTGATGAAATAGATATAGAAATGTTGAAAGAGGAATTACCTCTAGACCCTATTTTAGATTTTGAATGTGCAGATTGCTCTGACAGGGAGATAGAAAAGGAACAGCCTTATATAGCAGGCGGGATTACAGTTCCTTTCTGAATGGAAGACAATAGAGGTGTTTCAATACGAATGGTTATGCTTGCGGCATTGGGTAAAACCCAATGCCGATAAGTGGCGAAACACTTTTGAGAAGATTTTTAACATATATAGTTGTAACAAAAATTAATTTATTCTAAGAAATATTAAGGAGGATACGCTTATGGAGTGTAGAGGAACAGAAACAAGACAATGGATTGTAGAAAATTATAATGTGGTACCAGTTGCACACATTCAATTATTGGCAGGGCAGACAAAACATAGTGATGCGGGTGCGACTATCGAAAATGATTATTACATTTTCCATGCAAATGATAAGATAACTGGACACAGAGAAATTATTCAATGTGGAATGGGCGCAGCAAGAGATTTCTTGAGATTATTAAACCACGAAGGCTTGCCACTATTCAATCCATTACACGGAGATGGTGGAGCAGGTGGTGATGGTGGCAATCATGGAGGAGGTGGAGCTGGTGGCAGAAGAACAGAACCAGTGTGGCATCCCGTTGCTAAGCAATTATATAATGCCATTATGTGGTTGATTATTATTATTGATGCACAACCTGATACTCCCATTTTTGAAATAAGGGAAAAGGTTTATAAATTTAAGGATAGAGAGCCGTTTCACAGTCAGGTTAAAGCTGTTAATACTATTATTGGTAAGAACTTACCAGGAAAAAATTTGACAGAGGCCATAGATGAACTTCGTGCAAACAATGATGTAAGAGATGAGATGTGTCGGTTTGATTTGTTGATTGATATAATCAATAATTATACAGATAAAGATGGAAATCATATGGAGATTGAACCTTTGTTTTAAGTGGAATTGTAAAAGAACTCTAAATATGATATTAT
>JAGALE010000258.1 GCA_017625335.1 Lachnospiraceae bacterium | reverse complement strand
CACTAGGGATTGGAATACAAAACTGAATTTGCTACTTTCGTATATTAATGGCTTTGTAAATGACGAATCCTTTAAGGGTCAGGGAGTAACCAGTGCAAAGAACTATTTTAGTCAGGTTCATGGAACGATTTTGTTATTTATATCCCAACTGCTTGTGGAGTTTGGCTCCAGAATATATATGTATGCATTCGGTATGTATCAAATCGAGACAAATGAGTCAGCGGTAATACCGGAGGAGTTACTGATTGAGGCAGAAGGATATCAGGATAACCTATATACATATTTTGATACAATACACACTGAAATAAAAACCATGGTGGATGAGATGGCACACATAACAGGCATATCCATGCCTTCCTTCGATGGAATAGGTGGTGCAATAACTGCCATAAAAACAGAGATAACAAACTATAAGACAGGCCTGCAGGAATATGATAGTAATTGGGTAAAGGAATTAGAAAGCTTAGAGGAATTTATAGCCTCTGTTAAGACTATGGTAGAAGAATATGAAGGCGCAGATGGAAGCAAGGTAACAACTTATGCAGATGAGAGCTTCTTCAAATCAGATTTGGCACAGAAAACAGGTCTGATGTATGAACAGAGTAACCAATACATTGTAGATAATCAGGACAAAATAAATCTGGCGGTATCACATCAGCTGGGAGTAATGGACTTAATTATTGACCAGGCTGCACAGGAAAGGCAGGAAAAAGGAAGGAAGCTCATAGGTCAGGGATTACTGACTTTGGTAAGTATAATACTGACACCGGTCAAGGGAGTACCGGCAGCCATAGCGACCTTCGCGAAAATCAGTTCCGGTTCAAGTGCATTTAGTAATATATATGAAGGATATCAGGAGATAGATTATGGACTTAATAGAGATGTAACCTCAGAGTCTGTAAATTTTGTAAGAGATACCATATGTCTGGGAAACCAGGAGTCGTATGATTTTTTTCAGAATGCATCAACAACTGCTATGGGAGTGGTGGGTGTATGGTCAGGCTGCAATATGATATATGCCAGTGGAGGAGCTACAGGAACCACAGGAACAGGTAATGTGGCAAAGTATATAAGCAAAGAGGCTGCGGAGGAATATGCAACTGACTTGTTAATGGATAATATGGCGGCTTTGGGAGTTGACCCAATGTGGTGTGCAGCAGGAGAAGTCATATCAACAGCCATAACAGGAAAGATAAATCAAACAACACCAACTACCAGAGCCTATATAAATACAACAACTCCAGGATTGTATAATAATGTATGGGATAATCCGTATGGAAGAACCAATCAGAGTGCCTATTATGACTTTAATCTTAATAGGCAGTATAACACTGAAACATTATATCTGCAGAACACGGGAACAGATGGAAGTCCATACAATCCAAGCTATAACAGGTTCATAGCAGGTATGGAAGGAAGCCCTGGAGATAGGATAGTATATTCAGGAGCGGATAATTATCATGCTCCTGAAACACCAATTATAAATTCACTGGATAATGGACGACAAGCGATGTATAATGGTGGTGGAGAGGGTGGTAGTTCTTCAGAATTAAAGGTTATTGGTACTTACGATAATAACAATTATTTTACTAGAGCTGTAAAGTTTAATGCAGGTTCTGATGGAACAGGATTTACATATAAGGTATATCAAAGAAATGATATTGATTGGAATATGGTTAGAACAACTGGAGCAAAAAAAGGTAGAGGATTGACGAATGCACAAGCAGCTGAAAAATATGGCTTAGCACCTATTCTTAATGATGGTTATGTTGCTACGTTACATCACTCACAACAGAGAAGTGTAGGACCATTGTTTGAAGCTTCTACACGTTACCATAATATTTCTAATGCAAAAAAAGGACCACTTCATCCATATAATGGTCAACTTAATCCTTTTAATCCAATGGATAGTGCAACAAGGGGATTATTTCAAAAAGTAGATTCTATTGAGTATTGGAAAGCAAGAGGAAGAGATGCTATGAAAGGAGTACAGTAGATTATGAATATTGTAAGTAGACTAAATGAGGTTTTGGATAGTGACATATATGCAAGAGAAAGTGCAGAAGAGGTAGTAAGAGCGTTTCAGAGACTTGGAGTGAAAGTGTCGGAAGAAGTTGAGGCATTTTTTGTGAATTTTGCAGGACCATTTTGGGAAGAAACATTGGGAATGGAATTTCTTGATATAATTGAAGACGAAATAAATATCGAGAGTGTGACAATGGAATGCAGAAGAGAACATTCATTTCCAATACATTATCTTGTGTTGACAGAAATGGTAGCAAATGAAATAATTGTGTTAAATACCCTAAATGATAGTGTTTATAGGGTGGATTTCGAAGGTGGAGAAAAAAAGTTATTGAATGGAGGATTAGAGCCAGAGTGGCAGAATTTTGAGGAGTTTTTGAATACGTATTTTAATATGTAACATATTAGATTTATTATGTTAAAGTAAAAGATTTGTCTTTAGAGAGCCAGCTTGTAATAGCTGGCTCTTGGTATTATATAAGATTGGAAAAAACAGCATATAAACGGGAAATTCCGAGATAAATATCTCCATGAAAAGGGGCAATTGATGTATATAGTTTGATTCCAAATAAGGAAAAACATCATGAGACTTTTAGCCAATATGGGGAAGTGGAGAGCCACATCATTATATCCTTTAAGTTCTTGTATCTCCAGCAGTTTTCAAGAAAGAAAAACCAATTAAAAAAGTGAGAAATCAAACCAGTTTCCCAATTTCCTATATTGTCAGATTGGAATATGACTACGTGAGTTGGATGTAGTATATATGGATGAGCAATGGGAATGGATAATGGAAAGGTAAGAAAGATGAACTTCGTAATTGTTCCAATTAAGGAAGTATCCTTATTCCAAGCCATACTCATTGGGGTAGTCTGAAAGTATAGGAAGTTTCAAGTGTGAAATTAGGAAATATGTGTTAGGAAGGTGGGGTATCATGAACAAAACTACGAGACCGATTGAAGACAATGAGTATGATGCTATTATTGAGACCATAAGAGATGGCTTTGAGTTTAGGGGTATCAGTCATAAGCCAAACCCAAGAATAGCTATGGCTCTACAGCTTG
>JAGALE010000257.1 GCA_017625335.1 Lachnospiraceae bacterium | reverse complement strand
TTTTCTTTTAATGCCAAATCACAAAAGTAATCTGTCATTAGTCCTTTACCTTCGTCACCATATCCAGCTCCAACAACAATTTTAATCTTCTTACTATCCATATATTTTATACCTTATCACCTATAATAATAGGAGATACATTATATCAATTGTATCTCCTATTATTTATACATTGTTATTTAAAATACAACTACTTCTGAATCCTTATTTACTGGTGTGATTTCAAGTCCACTAAGTGCTTCTTTAACAACAACTGCTGTACTTCCATCCCAAGATTCTGCAATCCCTGCCACAGAATCACCCCTAAGTGTCTGTAATATACTTACAATGATTTCAGGAATTTTATCTGTATCTGACACAGTAATTGCATGTGAACCCAATAAGTCTTGTGCTGATTTTTCTACCCTACTACTGTAACTTGCACCTTCAGCAATTGTTAAATGGAAAACCTCCCAATTTCTATTAACTTCGCTTAATAATTCTGCTGTAGTTAAATCTTTCTCAAGTGTATCACCAAACACTATCTTGATTTCAGATCTAGAAATCACAGACTGGAACCCATCATCTCCCATGGTAATAATTACACCCTTACGTCCTTTATTAATTGCATCACATTTTGTATGCCTAGCAGCAAAGTACCAAGCCAATGGATAACTTTCCCATCCATTGCCCGCTCCATACTGAATAAATTTTAGCTGCTTAAGCTGTTCAGCAATTCTAATATCGGATTCAAACTGAGTTACCTGAATACACTCTTCATCAGAAGATACAAAGTCATCAATTGCTACGCATAAAATCTGTGGATCAGGTAGTACATTTCGTTTGTAAATTTCACCCATTGTTACTCCAAGCTTATCAGCCATAGTATGTAATAAATGACCCATTGAACCTGTAACATCTAAACCAAGTATAATAGGAGATGAGTTAGGATGCTCATCACTATCACATGCTTCTCTTACAACATTGTAAGGAAGATACTCATTTTTAACTGTTTTTTGTGTATAAATCTGATGTGCACTTCTGGCATTAGAAATGCCACTTGATGATTTATAACTTCTCCATGTTGAATCTTTCCAAGAACCTCCGCCCATAATTAATTCCTCTCTTTCTTATTTATTATGTATTATATGGTACATCATCCCAGATGATGAATGTTCTTTTACCAAATTGTTTATTAATTGCTTCTCCGTATTTATCCCACTCATTTAATGGTTCATCAGAATCTATACCGGAGTTTAAGAATTTATTTACATATTCTAATTTATCATGTCCTTTAAACAATTTTCTTCCTGTGTTTTTAATGCTTTCAAGATCAGTTAATGTATTAGATTGCTTAGTTCCCTTGACTTTAACAGGTAATACCTTATATACTTCCTTAGGACATCCCAGCATACCTGCATCTTTTTCAGTTGTATATTCCCAACCATTAAAAAGCAATACTGTATGCATCTCAGGTGACACCCATATATTATCAATGCTAATACCATTTGATACAAGATTATTATAATTCAAATAACACTCTATATTATATAGTCTGTTTAGTATCCAAGCTGCATGTCTCTCAGGAAATTTCTCACCCCTATTTTCATATGATTTAACAATTACACCTAAGTTTAATACCTCACTTGTCTTGTCTAGTAATATTAGAAATTGTCCATCTTCTGTTTCAAAGTTAGTGACCAATTTAGGAAAGTATCTCTTAAATTCCTTTTCCATGCTTAAATCTGCATACTTAAGACTTTTAACCATCTTTAGGTAATTATCATAAAACTTCCTATATGTCTTATCATATACAATAGCAACTTTTGTTGCTGTATGATATATCATAGCTATCCCATTGTTAAATTTAAAATAATTCTTAAGTTCAAAACCTTTTCCAGTGTCTTTGTTTCTGAATACTATAGTGTCTTTAATACTACTATTTAATGTTGATTTAATCACTTTATTTGTATATAATTCATGAATAATAGCAAATAACTCAGCAGCCTCTGCACTATCATCAACATCAGGATGATATAATTTACAGTAATATCTGAATTCCTTCTTTGCTACTGCATCATCATTACTAAACAAATCTGCATACTTCTTAGCTTTTCTGATTTCACTAGCATTTTTCATGTTTTTGTTCCTCTATGTCTTAATTTCAATTTGTAACTAAGTAGCTCTTTAAAAATATAGAAGAGTTTTAACCCTTCTATATTTTATAATCTTATTATACCATAATAATTTCAATTTGTCAATAACTATGTATTATTATTTTTTATATTTTTATATTTATAGGCTTTTATTTTGCATTACTGTTTCTATATAATCAAACACTATCTTCTCTGGAAATGTATTGCATGTAACTAATGTGTATGCATTAACTATTGCTACTGTAATTGCAGTTATTGCTAATAAGAATCCCAATACAGACCAACCGCCATCACCATTACAATGGTCATATATGAAACATACAATTGCTGCTATAACACAAACGATTGCTACTGTAATCCATAACCATGCTATACCCGACTTATAATCTACTATCTTATCCATTAAACTTTGTAAGTATGGTACTAACTCTCCGTTGGACCAATCAACTACAATACCAAACTTCTCACAAATGTAATCTACTACTTCTATAAATTCTTTTGTCATTGATACATCTATATTCATGCTATATCCTCCGTACTTAAATGTAATTCCCTATAAATTCCAACACTATCTTCTCTGGAAAAGCGAAACACAATATGATATCCTTTAATTCATTACATATAAAACATGTTATTAATGCTATTATAAATACTTTTATAATTAATACTGCTATTTTTAAATCTGTTACCTCACCATTTTTCATAGCTAAATATTTATTAATAATTGTCTTTATATAATTTCCTTTAATTACCTTTTTATGTAATATTACTATTCCAATAATAATTACTAAGTATATCAATATGTTTAATGCTGATGTTAAAACTTCATAAGTAATTGTTTTCTCTATAAACTGAATTGCAAATTTCTGCAATTGATCCCTTGGAATTTCAATTGCTATATTGAACTTGTCTATTGCATAATCTAACAACTCAATTAATTCGTTACTTGCATTTTCCACAGTTTATCTCCTTTACTATATACTTAATTTTTTATTAAATTATGCTTATATCTTCTTACTCAATAAAATTAATTTTTTAAATATATTCTTAACTTAACTTTATTGTATAAAATTTCGTCCTCTAATTTAAACCAATTTTTTATCTCTGGTCTTTTATGAGGTGTTAATATAATTAATTTGTTTGTTATTCTACTTAACTGATACAGCAAATTATTTAACATTGATTCTTCACATAAATGCATTGCAAAACTACATATTACTGTGTCATATCTCTCATTTTCAATTGCACCATTCACTATATCCTTAAAATCGTGTATTAAACAATCTTTGCCCGTGTTTTTCTTATATGCAGGTCCTGTATATGGGTCTAGTCCATCTATATTATACTCACCTACTTCAGAAAGTATTCTTGTCACTTCCCCAGAGCCACAACACAAATCTAGTATGTCTTTTCCTATATTATGTGCCTTTAAATACTCTTTTAACAAGTATTTTATACTATTATAATGATGATTAGTATAATCTTCGTTATGCTTTTTATAATAATCCTCTATTCCTAACTCCTGATACCCTGCTCTAACAC
>JAGALE010000256.1 GCA_017625335.1 Lachnospiraceae bacterium | reverse complement strand
CTTATACGGTGATAAACCAAACGGATCAGTGTAGCTTACGGGATTACCCTCTACATAGCTGTAACGGTTTAGGCTGTTACTGTTACCTATACTACCAATTAGTACATCCTGATTGATAAATCTCTTTATCTCAGGGTTGTAGTATCTGGAACGCATATAGTACAGTCCGTTGCCATCTGTAGCTACTCCTAGCTGTCCGTTATACAAGAACCTAATTGTTGGTGTGGTATTGCTATATTCAGTTGTTGATACAAGCTCGCCGTAGGTTCCGTAGTCATAGCTGTATACCAGCTTACCATCCTTATCAGTTACCGCTGTGGTACTGCCCAAATGGTTGTAGTGATATACAAGTACTCCTACTTCACTACTCTTCTCATATATAAGACCGTTACCGTAGTAGTAGTTTTCAGTTTCCACATAATTATCTGTGGATGAGTTTTCTTCATTTGCACTGGTCTTATACTCTCTTGTTATAACAAGTACTCTACTAAGCTCTCCTACACTGTCAGTTACATATTCTTCTCTGTATTCAGGTGTTTCTACAGCAGTTCTTATGTTCTCAGCATCATACTCATAGGTTGTGTCTCCTGCGCTAATTAGACGGTTTCTACAATCATAGGTGAATGTTACCATCTCTCCATCCAACGGACCATAGAGCATGTTTCCATCATCATCGTATATGATGTCTTCACCGTTATAGGTTACCATACGGTTAGAGCTGTCGTAGGTCATAGTTACAGAAGATAAGACTGTGGTGTTATCTCCTTTTCCTCCATCACCTTCACTTACGATAGATACTATGTTACCCCAGCTGTCATATGTGTAAGTATACTTGTTGATTAACTTACCATCTTTGCCTACTACAGTTCGCTGTGTAAGTCTGCTAAGCTTATCATAGGTATTAGTCTCTACACTTCCGTCCGGCTTGGTTGTGGTAAGAAGTTTGCCTGTCTTATCGTAAGTGTAAGAGGTCTTTCTTCCCTGATTTTACCAAATATTAGTCGTTTTTTCACAACCTTTCAGGGTATATTTTTCTCTACCACTAAACCTTTTAGGTGTACATTCTCATCTAATACCCCTCTATCAGCCTTCCCAGCCAATCGGTAAACAGGGATTCATTAGCGCTATATATTATCTCCTTAGCCTCATATGGTATGTCTGTGATTATGCTATCCACATCAAGTAGCAGAAGCTTCTTAATCTTAGTTTCACTATTTACAGTCCACACATAGATTTCCTTATCGAAACCATGTATCTTCTTAACCAAATCCTTGTTGACGAAATTGTGTCTTACACTGTAGCCATCCACGAATTCCATATCTTGGAAGTTTCCATATACCACATAGAGGATACACACTGTCTTTATGTTCGGATCAAGAACCTTCACCTTTCTTAGTACGTCCTCGTCTGAGGATGCCACCACGCAGTCATCCTGATAGTCGTATTGGTCGATGAGGGAGACAACATTTTCCACATATCCCTCATAGTAATCCTCTGGTTTAAGCTCAATATTATAGAATACATCGTTTTCCTTACCGTATTCTAATGCCTCTTTAAGGGTCGGTACTCTCTCGCCGGCATATTCCTCTGAGAAATCACTACCCGGGTCCAATGTTGCCACATATCCATAGTACACATCTCCCACCAGCTTATCCACTCCCGTGGTTCTGAATAGGGATTCATCATGCATAAGTACAAGCACCCCATCCTTGGTCTGTCGTATATCTATCTCTACGATATCCGCCTGATTTTCCACAGCAAGGCGTATAGCAGCCATAGTATTCTCAGGTGCATGCTTACTGTCTCCTCTATGAGCGGTAACCAAGGCTCTGGTAGAATAATATATATCAAGCTCCACCTGGTTAGTCATACTAAGGTAGATGTACAAGCCGTTTAAGAGAACACCGAATACCACTATGGCGCCGTATGCGATGGCATTTCTCTTGCTTACATCTCTACCTTCCTTATTCTCCTCTATATCCTTTAATCGCTTAGCTCTGCGCTCTAATACCTCCTCATTATCACAGTTCTCCTCGAATCTGTAGAAACAGGAACAGATATATGAATATATAAGCGGTGTAGATATTATGGAAAATGTAATGTAGACCGCGAAGAATATTATCTCCGCAGCTATATCTACAACAAAGCTTAGCGCCTTTGAGCTTATAAATTTAGACAGCACTCCCTTTGCAGCTAAGGCAAAGACAGTTTCCAATAAGAACATTATTCCTACCAATGCTATGTTAAGGAATATCACTCCTAGGAATATACCTAAAGCATGGTGCTTCATAACCTTCTTACTTAATCCAATGGATTCCTTAAACGTAAATCCGTGAAGAGTATAATAATTAAGGGCAAATATACGAAATATTGTTATAACGCAGATAATCACATAGATTATAAGAGCTATACCTATAGTTCTCTCATTAACCTTAATGAATTGTCTGAAGAATTCCGGTAGCTGAATACCGAACAGGGAACCGGATATCATAACTGAGAACGTAACAGGCAGAACTGCCAACACATAGAATATAATCCCCATATTTTTAGGGCTTATAACTCTGAATGCATGAAACATACCCTTTAACATAAGAACAACAGGGTTCGTCTTCTCACCACGCTTAGAATAATCCATGGCGCATATAATTCCGCATATGTTAATTAAAAAGAACATAGCAAGGACCAAAACTATCACAAAAAAACAAGCGTAGGTTGATGGCTTCGTAAAGTAAAGCATCATGGTGCTTGAATACAGATAGTTAAGACCAGCTATGTCTATAGAAAAATTAAGTATCGAATATACTATCGGCGCAAGTATTGCAATTGAGATAATCTTGTGCATTACCTCGAACAATATAACAGAGGAGAGATTGAATTTTAAAAGGGCTATTCCATCTTTGAAATTTTTCATACTCTCCTCCTTTTTTGATTTATTAGATATACTATAGTTTTAGATTTCTTGTCAGTATATCCTTATTGTTTTTCTTGTCGTTTTTTAACGTTATATCCTCATTAATAATTTTTCATATAATTCTTTATATTTTATTCAGAAATATCATCACACAGATATATATTTTATTCAGAAATATCATCACACAGATATATATTTTATTTGAAAATGTCATCACTACGATATGTTTTTTAAAATCATTATTATAGTATCAGCATGGCATCTCCAAAGGAGAAAAATCTATATCTCTCATCCACTGCCACCTTATATGCTTCAAGAACCTTCTCTCTGTCATATAAAGCTGACACAAGCATAAGAAGCGTTGACTCCGGCAGATGGAAGTTTGTAATTAGTCTATCCACACATTTGAATTTATATCCCGGATAGATGAATATCTCTGTCCAGCCACTACAAGGCTTTATGGTTCCATCGGCCGCTGCCGCAGTCTCTAAGGTTCTGGTGCTGGTAGTACCTACGGATATAATTTTACCCCCATTTGCCTTAGTCTCATTAATAATGTTAGCAGCTTCCTCATCTATCATGTAAAACTCGCTGTGCATATGGTGTTCAAGAATATTCTCCACCTTTACGGGACGGAATGTGCCAAGTCCTACGTGAAGTGTTACTCTTGCGATTTTCACGCCCATACTGGTAAGCTCCTCCAACAGCTCATCTGTAAAATGAAGTCCCGCCGTAGGTGCTGCCGCAGAGCCTGTATGCTTTGCATACACTGTCTGATATCTATTCTTATCCTCTAAGCGATGAGTAATATATGGTGGAAGTGGCATCTGTCCTAGCTCATCTAATACCTCCTCGAATATGCCTTCATATTCGAATCTAACTAGTCTATTTCCTTCCTCTACCACATCTACAACCTCACCTATAAGCTTGCCATCACCGAAGCTTATCCTGGCACCAGGCCTTGCCTTCTTACCCGGCTTAACCAAAGTCTCCCAGGTCTTATCATCATGACGCTTAAGTAGCAACACCTCTATGGATGCACCTGTTCCCTCCTTAGAGCCAATAAGTCTGGCAGGTAAAACCTTAGTGTCATTTATTACCAGGCAGTCTCCCGGCTTTATGTAATCCTTTATATCTCTAAAATGCTTATGCTCTATAGAGTCATCCTCTCTATTAAGAACCATAAGTTTAGAATCACTTCTCTTAAGAAGCGGGTCCTGGGCTATTAATTCCTCTGGTAAATCATAGTAAAAATCACTTAACTGCATATCTTATTATCTTAATGCCAACGCATTACATCCTTTCAAATTATATGTCAACAAGTCCGCAAAACAAGCTCCCACGCAGGTGACATTTCCTTGACAACATATATCACCAAACAGTAAAGTTGCCTGGCAATGTCATATGGCACTGTCAGGCAATCTTCTAGACTGTCACCACTGCATTTATTCTACTATTTTAAGCAGAATTAAGCAATGAAAACCTATTATATTATTCAAATTTTAGGCTCTGATTTCGATACCCATCTTGCCAAGCTCCTTAAGAAGCTTATCGATGATAGCAGAAACCTCGCTATCCTCAAGAGTTCTATCCTTTGCTCTAAATGTCATGGTGTAAGCAACTGACTTCTTACCTGCTGCCACCTGCTCTCCCTCATATACGTCGAAGAGCTTGTAGGACTCTAATAGCTTACCACCACATTTCTTAATAACTGCCTCAATCTGACCTACAAAGATAGACTTATCCACTACAAGACTTAAGTCTCTAGTTATGCCAGGGAACTTAGCGATACCCTCGTACTTTCTGTCAAATGTAGAAAGCATAGTTACTGTAGCCATATCGATAACTGCCACATATACGTCAGCCTTAATCTTATAGTTGTCACCAACCTCTGGGTGAAGCTGTCCTAAGTAACCGATGTTAAGGTTACCCTTCTTAATGTTAGCCTGACGACCTGGGTGAAGGAATGGATGCTCAGTTGTTGGCTCGTATACGCAATCCTTGCCGAAGCCAAGCTTCTCGCATAGCTCCTCAATAACTCCCTTCATAGTGAAGAAATCTCCTGCACCGTACATTCCCATAGTAAGCTTCATCTTCTCATCAGGAAGCTCTGTAAGTGGAAGTGCCTTAGGTATATAGATATTTGCAAGCTCGTAAAGTCTTGCATCCTTATTCTTTCTATTGTAGTTAGTTGAAAGAGATGTAAGAAGTCCGTTCAAAGAGATTGTTCTCATAATTGAGAAATCCTCTCCAAGTGGGTTCATAATCTCGATAGCCTGTCTGTAAGCTGAATCCTCTGGTATAAGAAGCTTATCGAATACCTTTGGACTCTCAAATGAGTAACACATAGCTCCTGAGAAGCCATTTGCCTCACAGATATTTCTAGCCACATCATTGATTCTTTCTGCATAGCTCTTCTTACCTGCAGTTGACTCTCCGTGTGGAAGTGTTACAGGGATATTGTCGTAGCCGTAGAAACGTGCAACCTCCTCTGCTAAGTCTGCCATACAGTTAAGGTCCTGTCTAAATGTAGGTATAGTGAGCATATTTGTATTTGCATCATACTTAAGGCCAAGCTTGTCAAAGTACTTAAGCATCTGCTCAGGTGCTACATCAGTTCCAAGTAAGCCATTCATCTTCTCTGGCTCAAAAGGAAGCTCCTTATCACTTACTGGATTTGCATAAGCGTCAACCACACCGTCTACAACCTTACCACAGCCAAGCTCCTCAATAAGCTGACATGCTCTGTTAATAGCCTCTAACGCAAGGTTTGGATCAAGTCCCTTAACAAACTTTGATGATGCATCTGTGCTAAGACCAATTCTCTTAGATGAAAGTCTTATGTTAGTTCCGTCGAAGCAGGCAGCCTCGAAGAGAAGTGTCTTAATGTTGTCAGTTACCATAGAGTTTTCACCACCCATGATACCTGCAATAGCAACCTCCTTCTCGCCATCACAAATCATAAGCACATCACTGTCTAAAGTTCTCTCCTGACCGTCAAGGGTAACGAACTTATCACCATCATTAGCACGTCTAACGATAATCTTGTTACCTGCTATAGTATCAAGGTCAAATGCGTGCATTGGCTGACCATACTCCTCCATAACGTAGTTAGTTATGTCAACCAAATTATTGATTGAACGGATTCCCTGTGCTGCAAGTCTCTCTCTCATCCACTTAGGGGATGGTCCAATCTTAATATCTGTAACTACTCTTGCCACATATCTTGGGCAAAGGTCAGTATCCTTAACCTCAACTGAGATGTAGTCGTTTACATTTCCACCTGAGCCCTTAACCTCTACTACAGGAGGAATGAACTCCTTATCAAATGTAGCTGCAACCTCTCTAGCCATACCAATCATAGAGAAGCAGTCAACTCTGTTAGAAGTAATCTCGTACTCTACAACTGCGTCATTAAGTCCAAGGGCTGCCACAGCGTCATCACCAGGCTTAACACCTGAATCCTCTGGGAATACGTATACTCCATCCTCTGGTGCTTCTGGGTAGAAATCTCTTGATGAGCCAAGCTCCTCGATGCCACACATCATACCATTTGACTCGATACCACGAAGCTTGCCCTTCTTAATCTTAATTCCATCAGGGTACTCATTGTTATCTCCATGAGCAGCTGCAACCTTACCTCCGTCAAGAACAACCGGGATTACATCTCCCACCTTAACATTCTTAGCTCCGGTTACAATCTGAATAGTCTCAGCGCCAATATTTACCTGACATACTACAAGCTTGTCAGCATCCGGATGCTGCTCCATAGTCTCAATCTTACCTACTACTATCTTCTCAAGATTCTTATCCTTCTTCTCGTAGCACTCAACATGTGAACCGGAAAGAGTCATCTTGTCTACAAATTCATTTATCTCCACGTCCAAATCAGGAACGTATGCTTTAATCCATGAAATCGGTGTATTCATAACTTTCTTTACCTCCTTTTAGAACTGGTTAAGAAAACGTGTGTCGTTTTCATACAAAAGTCTCATGTCATCTATCTCGTACTTAAGAAGTGTTACTCTCTCAAGTCCAATACCGAATGCAAAGCCTGAATACTCGTTAGGGTCGATTCCACACATCTCAAGCACGTGAGGGTGAACCATACCACAGCCAAGGATTTCAATCCAACCGCTACCCTTACATACTCTACATCCCTTACCACCACATTTAAAGCAAGTTATGTCAACCTCTGCTGATGGCTCTGTAAATGGGAAGTGATGTGGTCTAAACTTTGTCTTTGTCTTCTCGCCGAAGAATTCCTTAGCAAACTGATCAAGTGTACCCTTAAGGTCTGCCATAGTAATGTTCTTATCTATTACAAGTCCCTCTACCTGGTGGAAGGAAGGTGAATGTGTTGCATCTACCTCATCTGAACGGAAAACTCTACCTGGAGAAAGAATTCTGATAGGAAGCTTACCCTGTTCCATAATTCTTGCCTGTACAGGTGATGTCTGAGTTCTAAGAAGAATCTCCTTGTTAATATAGAAGGTATCCTGCTCATCCTTCGCTGGGTGATTTGCAGGAATGTTAAGAAGCTCAAAGTTGTACTTATCGTACTCAACCTCCGGTCCCTCAACAACCTCATAACCCATACCGATAAATACTCTCTCTAAATCCTCAAGAGCTATCTGATTTGGATGTCTATGTCCATCCATCTTCTTAACACCTGGAAGGGTCACGTCGATAGTTTCTCTCTTCATCTTCTCAGCTCTAGCTGCTCTAGTGATTGCTGTTGTCTTAGCCTCTAAGCTTGCCTCAATCTCCTGACGTACATCATTAACCATCTGACCAACCTTTGGTCTATCCTCTGGTGCTACATCCTTCATACTCTTTAATACTTGTGTAAGCTCACCCTTTTTACCAAGGATTGCAACCTTAATGTCGTTAAGAGCATTTACATCTGCTGCAGCCTCAATATTAGCCAGAGTGCTTTGAAGTATTCCATCAAGTTTCTCTTTCATCTTTGTTCCTCCTAATAATTTCTTTTTTGTACCGGTTGTATCTATTAATTACATCGCATCACATCGCAACACTACGCATCACATCGCAACGCTACGCGTCGCTCAGTGATGTACGCTCGCCAAATGTATTCCCCTGCAAGCAGGGGAATCGTGGTATAAGCAGACACTTTCGTTTGTAACTGTGTTACACAAAGTGTCTGCTTATACCACAATTCGTGCTTTGCACGAATCCGCTTGGCTCGCTAGACACAAAAAAAAGTTATCTTCCATCCTCCATAAGGGACGAAACATAACTTCCGCGGTACCACCCTGATTCGATTATAATAATCGCACTTAATCTGTGCGTAACGTGCACTAACGATATACCCTACTTATTGCGGCCATCACCACAATGTGTTCAAGCATACAGCTCCGGTGTGAAAATGAGATTAACACTTAATCCTGACAAGGCTTTCAGCCAAGACCCTGTCTCTCTGTAGGAAGTTTTTAATCCTTGTTGCACCATCATAGCCTTTAGATATAAACTTTACAAATACATATTTTAACAAGGCAGGTTATGTAAGTCAAGCCAATTTTGATATGATTTATATTGGTTTTCTTATCTGCCCCGTTAAATATATTGTACTGTTTTATATTCCTCTAATATTTTCCACTACCTTATCTATAAAATCCTCATCCACAAAATCCACCTCGTGGAAAAGTATTCCCGGGTTAGATATGGTAAGTCTGTAAACCTCTACTGTTCTGTTAAAGCCGACTTTCTTTTCTACTAGGTTCTTAGACAAATATTTCACTTCATCAAGCTTTACAACCAAGGTCTTAAGCAGGTAGCTTACCACCATATAGTTATGGGTAATATATACATTTGCCCTTTTGTACAAAAGCTTGTTTTTTAGCTCATAGTTAATCTCCCTGATTATCTTGCGAGGACTTCCATATATATTAAGCTGCTCTGACTGTGAATGCACTGCAGGGAAAAGCAAGATGAATAATACATATATGAGTATAAGTCCACATACAACAGTAGGAGATATAGACAACAGATACATCAGTGATATATATGCAGCCGGATAATCCAATTCACTTATAACATATGTCGTGTAGTAGTTTTCCACAAGGGATTCTTTTATTCCTGAGGTAGACACAAGTTTATCAACAATATGTGGCACTGATATCTTGTCGTTAATAATCTCTCCCTTTACCGAATGCTCTGCAATAAAGCTCTCAGGGCTTGTGGTTTCTATAATATAAAAGCACATATATCCATTATCTGTGGAATAGTAATATGCTCCCTTTAATTCATTATCTATATAATAATCATAACCTGAATAATACAGATTTTTAGCCTCGTATGTAGCCAGCTTTGCATCTGCCTGATACATAGCCTCAAGTCTTCCA
The DNA here is from genome assembly GCA_017625335.1 of Lachnospiraceae bacterium. Classification (GTDB taxonomy): domain Bacteria; phylum Bacillota; class Clostridia; order Lachnospirales; family Lachnospiraceae; genus Coprococcus_C. The sequence continues at coordinate 1,302 of JAGALE010000256.1, read as the reverse complement.
CTATACTCCACGTCCTGTGTAATATTTTCACACTCCAGCTTTTCCATAACAGGGTATCTGTGTAATATAATTGCAAGCACAACAAACAAAGCCATAACCGGTCCTAGTATGGCCATAGTGTTCTTAAGTATAAAGCCCTGATATCTTTTATACATGCTGCCACCTCGTGTTATTTTGCTTATTTATTACGGAGTTTTCTTAATGTCATCTGCCTATAGTTTCTCCTATAAGGCTTATATATATTAACATTTCTCAGCCTTCTAATCAATATTTTTAGATTTTATTAACATTTTTTATACACCTGAATACTATAAACTATACGAAAAATAAATGGAGGCTTATTAATATGAGCGATTTATCAGCAACTTCTTGTGGATGTAACAATGGATTCTTTGGTTCAAACTACGGTGGTAATAATGGCGGATGCTCTTGCATTATCATCATTCTCCTTCTTCTCTGCTGTGGCGGAAACAATGGCGGTTTCTTCGGCGGTAACAGCTGTGGTGACAACGGTTGTAGCTGCATCTGGATTATCATCCTTCTTCTCCTCTTCAGCAACGGCACTAACAATGTAAACGATGGCTGCGGCTGTGGATGTGGATGCTAATTATTAGCTAATCCTACGGGCATAGATAATACTTCTATGCCCGATTTACATACATTCATCAAATTCAATATATTTCAAGCCACAACCACATATTGCGGATTAAGGAATTTATAACGAATATATACAACCAAAAAAGCACAAAACGTAAACATATATCAAAAATTATGTAACATAAATCCAAGACATAAATATGTGACGTAAACCGTAATATTCAATCACATAAACTCATATAAATATGATAATAGGGCAAGGGGCTAATGACATGGACTTTAATCTTAATTTTCATCCTTTGGACAATTTAATAAAGGATAAAACCTCCTTCTACTTAGAAGCCCTGGTTCCCTTCATTGATTACAAATACAAGAAGTACCTGATTATCTACATAAAATACAAGGAATTAACCTCTTTGCTTGACGCCTTAGAAGACATAACCCACGTGGAAAGCTGTGGCTTTAACTGCAAGGCAAAAAGTATGGATGATGTAATTAATGGCCTGATTGGCTTTATGCCTAAGGACTTTTCCGACAATATCAGGCAGATGAAAAGTATGATAGATATGATGAGTCTTATGAACACTATGGAGCAATCAAGTGGCAACACTTAAAGCTCCAATCCAAGAAGCAGACGCTTCACATTCAAATCTACAGAAAATAAATCTGCCATCCTGGAATTAGAATCAAAATTGATATACAAGG
>JAGALE010000255.1 GCA_017625335.1 Lachnospiraceae bacterium | reverse complement strand
CTGTTAAATCTGATGCGTCCATGACACCATAATGTATTTCAGAATCGTCCTTTAATCCTAATTCTATACTATCTAAGTGACCTAATAATTCACAATCAAGTTCAGTACTTAATTGGAAAATAGTATCATTAAATTTCTTTGTTGAGTATACGTCACCATCTGGTGTTACTCCGTAAAATTGATGAATGGTTCCCCACCCACCACCTAAGTCTGTTAAAATATATTTAAAATTTGAAATCTTCATAGTATATATTACCTAACCCTGTTCATCTATCATTTTTGCTGTATTAATAAGAATCTGTTTAAGTTGATTATCAATATTGAAACGCTGTGCACAATTTTCAATACTCTTAAGTAAGTTACCATCATGCTGACGCTCTGAGGCTGCTTTGATATCACATATAAACTCTACGAGGTCAATCAAGTTCATATCATTAACACCATGTTCAAAATGTTCTGGATGGTGTCTGTACTGAGCATAATGATGCTGTAATGCTACATCTAATGCTTTTAATGAATCCTTATACTCATCACTACCATATGTCAATTCTGCTAACTTAGGTGTTTGTTCTGTAAATATCTCAACCTCAGGTGTTTCCAACTTTGTTTTGTCATGCTCTACTCCGCGAGTTGTCAGTTTATCCGTAAACATCCTTATGTAATATCTAACTCTATCAATGTGCTTCATTGTTTCTACCTGACATTCTGCTACTGTCATCTTTTTATTAGCCATGCTTTTATCCTCCATTAATATTTTAAGTAAGTTTAAGCTTGTTTTTCTTTACTATGCTATGTGTATAATAAAGATTATAGGCTACCTCACTATTTTTATCTGCAGCTTCAACATCCTCTTCTGTAGGATTCTTAATAATAGTAACATCATCAAATCCTAATTTTTGAGGTATGGTATTCAATGAATTATTACCTCTAATAAATGTAACAGAATTTTTATCTATAATTGCGTGGTATAATCTTCCAGATACAATACCGTTATAACCATGCTCTACCCTGACTATACAATTTCCATTTATTAAATCAATCTCTTTTGCACGTTCTATTGTTTCATCTAATATTCTATTTATATTATCCTTTGCATGCCCTAGCATATTTACAAAGTTTTCTCTACATTCAAATGCACTTGAATTACTTGATAGTCCATTCATCTTTACTATAAATTCCTGTAACTCATTAGGTATGTGCTTAAATGCTTCACGATAATCATTGTATTTAATCATGCACTTATCTCCCATTAACGAATATTAGTGATACAGCTAATGCCATATCACTAATATCTATTATTTTTAACAGTAAGATAACTATATTTATATTCTACTATAAAAATATCTATATGTTCTTTAAATGCTAGCATCACAACACATAGATAGATTATGTGTATTTATCTTACTTCCATTGTGTTGCTTCCTGTAAAGCTTCTCTGAATGTATCAGGTGATACTGCCATTACATCCTTAATCATGGCTACCTGCCATCTCTTAAGAGCTTTAAGAAATGCTCTTTTATGATTATCCATTGCTTTTTTAACTGCTTCACTCTCACCAACTGCTTCACTATATGTATCACGTGTGTCACATGTAACTGTTGCTTTAATTGTTTTAGGCATCTCAGCCAATTTACCATTAGGTACACCATGTAGAGCCAAATTTACCTGCTGGCATCTCTTACACTTGTTTGGATTATATCCAAGACCATGTCTTGCTGCCATAACCTTACCAATACGTGCTAATGCATCTGTTTCGCAATCTCTAATCACTGCTACAGTTGATTTCTTTTCTGTGTTTCTGTAAATGTTTAACATAATTATTACCTCTCTTTATTATATATTTTATACCTAAAATATATAAATGTCATATTTACAGACTAACTATTTATTTCTTTGTACCAATACTTATACACTGAACATCTACCACTATCCCAAATGTCTACATAATTACCTCTACCTGTTGCTACTAAATGATGTGAAACTCTTAACACAGCATACCAATCTGGATGCATCTGTGCAAACTGTGCAACTGTAGGTCTCTTACTACCTTTTGGTACACGTATCTTCCCTTCCTTAAAACCAAGTCGCATAAGCACATCATGCACTGCTTCGGTTTCATCGGGCACTGTTTTTAATCTGAATGCAGCTTCTGTTAGCAGTTTAAACGATTCATCCCAACCCAATCCAGTTGCAACTGCTACAGCTCTTACTACACAGTCACCTGTCTTTTTCTTTTTAGGATTTACATTATAATTTACGTACATTGTATTATCTCCTTACTTATACATTGATATCACTGAATCTCGTCTAAATGAACAGTAATTAATCATCTGTGTTTCTATATCGTTCCCTTTATCATCCTTACCATATGCTTTTATGTGTTCTACTTTAGAACAAAAGTACTTATACATTTCATTAACATCACCATTGTGTACTTTGTTTAATAATATATTGTAAAGTAGTTCACCTTCTTCTTTTTGTAATTCAATATCATTAGCTGCCATACTTTAATCTCCATAATCACTTAAGTCTATTCCAGTTCCATATTCAACAAAGCTATATAAATAACTCTCAATTGCTTCTCCAGTTAATACATATGTTTTATTTAATTTTGGAACTGTTATATATAATGTATCATTTCCTTCAGTTATTATTGAATACATTATATTATCATTGAAATCTTTAATATTGACTTTTTCTGTTATATTAGAAGGCTCTACTATACCATCCAGTGTTTTTATAGAATTTTTGAATGTTTCAGCTAATCTTTTCATCTCATTAACTATAACATCTGTACCTTCCATTTTGTTACTTGATATTTCAACCTCTACTGTTTTGTCTATGATTTCTTCTATAGACTCTGCTCCACTAGCTGCAGATGCTACATCCTCTAACATTTGCTCTTCTTCTATTGTACAACCTGTTAGAAACACACATAATAATGTAACACATAATAATTTCTTTTTCATTTTAAAAATCACCTCTTTTTATCTACATATAAAAAGCTTTGTAATAAAACATGTATTGCTGAATTATACCAGCGTAATTACCATACTTACCTATATCTATACAGCCACTATATTCACTGTCTATTATCTGTCTTATATGTGTATCAATAGGAAAAGCTTTGGTATCGTGTAATGCAAATAAACATATGCAGTTTGCGACCTTCTTTCCTATACCATTAAATTTACATAATTCATTTACACTGTCTTTATTTATTATACTTTGTAGTCTATCTTTATCTACATATAAATCATGACACATATTTACTAAATAAGCTGCTCTAAATCCCATACTTAACTGTCTAAATTCAGCTTCAGTTATATTTGATAATACTTCTAATGATGGGAATGTATAATCTACATATTCCTTATTCTCCCAGTTAATTGTTATTTTATTACCATATGTCCTACATAATAAATTTATTATGTTTCTTATGTTATTCATTGTGTTGCAGGAGGACATTAAGAATGTTACCATTGTTTCAAATAAATCTTGTCTTAGAATATGAATGCCCTTACTACATTCGTATGATTTTTTAGCAAAATTGTCTAGCTCTAGCTTACCAATTTCAGATGTATAATCTATATCTAGAT
>JAGALE010000024.1 GCA_017625335.1 Lachnospiraceae bacterium | reverse complement strand
TATGAAAACTAATGTGGATTGTCTGCTTGATAAAGAAACAGTAGATATAGTTAAGCAGATTGAGTCAGATGTTATGACAGAGGATGGGGAGTCCTCAGTTAATCAGAGTTCTGATGATGTTCTCATCTCCTGTGATAGCTTGGTTAAAATATTTAAGACAGAGGATATTGAGGTTATGGCTCTGCAGGGTCTTGATATGGAGATAAAAAGAGGAGAGCTACTATCAGTAATCAGTAAGAGTGGTAGTGGAAAGAGTACCCTTATGAATATAATTGGTGGATTGGAAAAACCATCTGCGGGAAGAATTACCGTGGGTGGGAAAAATCTGTCAGAGATGACCGATAAGGAGATGGTAAGCTATCGTAAGAAGACAGTGGGCTTTGTATGGCAGAAAAGTGGTAGAAATCTACTAGGATATCTTACTTCCTTAGAGAACATAGAATTCGCTATGAACTTTACTGGAATTAAGGGTAAGGAAAAGCGTGAAAAGGCATTAAAGCTTATAGAGATGGTGGGAATGAGTCACAAAAAGGATTCCTATCCTCATCAGATGTCAGGTGGTGAGCAGCAGCGTATAGCCATAGCTGTAGCCTTGGCCAATGAGCCGGAAATCCTACTTGCCGACGAGCCAACAGGTGCAGTAGATACCAAGACCTCTAATATGATACAGGATTTGTTCCGCGAGTTAAATCGTAAGCTGGGTCTTACTATTATCATAGTTACCCATGATATGAAGCTTGCTAATAAGGTGGATAGAGTGGTTATGATATCTGACGGTAAGATTAGTACAGAGAAGATAATGAAGGCTCAGTACAGAGAAAAGATTGACAGTATGGAAAGCATGGAACTTGGGGATGATGCCCACGAGGAATACTCAGTGCTTGATAAGGCCGGACGAGTTCAGCTTAATGACGAAATGCTTGCTGCAGCAGGAATTGACACCAACAAGGTTAAGGTTACCGTGGAGGATGGCAAGGTTGTAATTACTGCGGAGAATTCCTAGTATTAAGTACTAGATAATTGAGAAAGTAGAAAATGAGTAGGATATAGTAATCATTTATTCCCATGATGTAAACGCATCTTCTTAATAGAAGATGCGTTTTTTTTGTTTGTTCATGTTAAACTAATGGTTTATTGTTATCAGGTAATTGAATTTGTATACTTTCTAGGAAGGATTTTGTATTACGGATTAGTTAGGCGGAGGTGGAATGATGATAAAATTTTGGATGTTTATGGGGTTTTTTGGACATGCTATATGTGCTATTGCGGATTGTATGATGTCATATTCCAAAAGTGGAAGGTTTGATATCTCAATGGTAAACGAGCCAGAAAAGATGAGGAAGGTTTTCTCTACTATGTCTTTGAAACGATTGGAAATGGCGATGATACTTGAAACTATAGCTATGTTTGTGGCTTCTCAAGGATACATTGGCTTAGCAGAATATGTGGAAATATATTCTCCTGTTGCATCAAAGGTATTGCTGTTTTCGGCAATGTTTTTTCTAATAATAATTGTAGCACATTATGCTTTCTGTGGAGCTATCAAATGGTATTATGTAAGGCTTGGAAGAACAGATGAAGCACTGCAGATTGTGAAGGATTTTTTCAAAAGGACAGATGACGAATTACAGGTTGTTGTGGAAACCACCCAAAAGACGGTTTC
>JAGALE010000254.1 GCA_017625335.1 Lachnospiraceae bacterium | reverse complement strand
TATGTGGAATCAGAAACTAAGCTGTATACCCGCGGGAAGCAAAAAAGCAAGCTGGCGCGGGTATGTGGAATCAGAAACTAAGCTGTATATCCGTGGGAAGCAAAAAAGCAAGCTGGCGCGGGTATGTGGAATCAGAAACTAAGCTGTATACCCGCGGGAAGCAAAAAAGCAAGCTGGCGCGGGTATGTGGAATCAAAAACTAAGCTGTATACCCGCTGGAAGCAAAAAAGCAAGCTGGCGCGGGTATGTGGAATTAGAAACTAAGCCACATACCCAGCAAAAGAAAAGACCAAGCCCAAGGGGAATTTAATTGAAAAATCACAGCGCCTCATATATAATATAACAAGTTTTAGCTTGCACACATCATAAGCGTTAGCAAAAAAACAATTAAATTAAGAAAAGTAAAAAAGAAAACAAAACAATAACAATAACAGGAAACTAACTATGAACATATTAACAGTAGACAATATTACAAAAGCATATGGCGTAAGGAAAATCTTCGACAACGCATCCTTCTATCTTCAGGAAGGGGAGAAGGCAGGAATTATTGGTATCAATGGAACAGGTAAAACTACGCTTCTTAAGATAATAGCAGGTATAGAGAACCCTGATAGTGGAAGTGTCATAATGGCAAATAACCTGACAGTCAGATATCTTCCACAGACACCTGTGTTCAATGACTCTGATACTGTGCTTCAGGCTGTAACAAGAGATAACAAAACTGAAGAAAATCAGTGGACTATAGAAAGCGATGCAAAGTCTATGATGACCAAGCTTGGTATAGAAGATTTTGAAGAGCTGTGCGGACACTTATCAGGTGGACAGAAAAAGAGATTAGCCTTAGTATCTGTTCTGCTTGCTAAGCCGGATATATTACTTTTGGATGAGCCTACAAACCATTTGGATAATGAGATGTCTACATGGCTTGAGGAACAGCTTAAGAGCTATCGTGGTTCTATAATTATGATAACCCATGACAGATATTTTCTAGATAGTGTTGCAACTAGAATCATAGAGGTGGATAAGGGAAGCATATACTCTTATGAGGAGAATTATTCAGGATATCTTAATCTTAAGACCTTGAGAGAGGATATAGCAGATGCTCAGGAGAGAAAGCGACAGTCTATACTTAGAGTTGAGCTAGAGTGGGTGAAGCGAGGAGCTAGAGCCCGTTCAACTAAGCAGAAGGCCAGACTTGAGAGATACGAGGAGCTAAAGAATACTTCAGCACCGGTGAAGGATGACAGTGTGGAGCTTGGTTCCATGGCATCACGACTTGGAAGGACTACAATTGAGCTTCATAACATAAGTAAGAGCTTTGATGGAAGAACAATAATTAATAACTTCTCCTATAATTTCCTGAAGAATGACCGAGTGGGAATTATAGGTCCTAATGGTGCAGGAAAATCCACTCTTCTTAAGATGATAATGGGTGAGTACACTCCGGATGCTGGTAACATAGAGATTGGTTCGACTGTTAAAATAGGATACTTTGCGCAGGAGATAAAGCTAGGGCAGGATATGGATCCTAACCAGAGAGTCATCGATTATATAAGAGATGTGGCTGAATATGTGGAGACTGAGGATGGCAAGATTACTGCAACCAGACTTTTGGAGAGATTTTTATTCAAGGGTGAGGATCAGTATGGTCTTATAGGAAAGCTGTCCGGTGGCGAGCGAAGAAGACTTTATCTGTGTAAGGTGCTTATGTCTGCATCTAATGTGCTTATACTTGATGAGCCAACTAATGATTTAGATATTACAACTCTTACAGTGTTAGAGGATTATCTAGACCACTTTAATGGTATAGTGATTACGGTTTCCCATGACAGATATTTCCTTGATAGAGTTGTCAGAAGAATATTTGCCATTAATGGTGATGGAACCCTTAGACAAAGTGAGGGCGGATATACAGACTATGAAATTAGAGTAGAGTTTGAAAAGCGTGAGCTTGGAAATGCTACCGGTGGAAAGGCAGACAGCGCTAATGGAGCAAACCAAGCATCGGGTAATTCGGCTGACAATTGGAAGCAAAAGCCTCGGGAGAAGAAACTAAAATTCTCTTACAATGAGCAAAAGGAATATGAAACAATAGAGGACGATATTGCAAAACTAGAGGAAAAGCTTGCTTTGGTTGAAGGTGACATAATCAAGTTCGCCAGGGATTTTGCAAAGCTCAACGACTTAACCAAGGAGAAGGAAGAACTTGAAACAAAGCTCCTTGAGAAGATGGAGCGTTGGGAGTACCTAGAGGAGCTGGCAGCAGCAATTGAAGCACAGAAACGAAACTGATTCACAGTATAGCTAATATCGACGGAAAAGAATTTAATTCACAATTACGCTAAATTAAAGTGGGTTTTATTATTGAATTAATAAGATAATATAATCAAAGAAATAGAAAGGAGTTAGTGCTACAAGAAGAATGAGTATGCAAATTTATGTATAATTTTGTATAGAGGTCATTTGTAGCACCTAGTAAAAATATGAAGGTAATATTATTAAACGGTAGCCCAAGCGGGAAAAAGTGTACATACACAGCTTTAGAGGTGATTTCAAATAGACTTAATCAGCAAGGAATTGAAACAGAGATATTTGATATTGGGGCAAAGCCTGTTGCAGGCTGTATTGGCTGTGCAACATGTGTTAGCAATGGAAAATGCTTCGTAGATGATGGGGTTAATGAATTCGTAGCAAAAATGAGAGAAGCAGATGGTCTTATTGTAGGTTCACCGGTTCACTATGCTGGTGCCAGCGGACATGTGACATCATTTTTAGACAGAGCTTTTTATTCAGGTGGCTCAGCTATGCAGGGTAAGCCAGGAGCAGCAATTGTAAGCTGTAGAAGAGGTGGTGCATCAGCAGCCTTTGATCAGCTTAACAAATATTTCACTATATCAAATATGCCGATAGTATCTTCAAATTATTGGAATCAGGTTCACGGTAACACTCCTGAAGAGGTACTTCAGGATGAGGAAGGAATTCAGACTATGGAGATATTAGCGGACAATATGGCTTGGATTTTAAAATGTATTCAGGCAGGAAAAGAAGCAGGAATAAATCTCCCTGAGAGAGCGCCAAAGATTAAAACAAATTATATAAGATAAGCAAAAAAGATGTGTCAATGTAAAGCACCCTAATGTTAGACGAAATATGTTTAACATTAGGCGTGGTTCACATATGACACATCTTTTTTGTATTATAATAAATATGAAAAATCGACACACAAATATGTTTATGCAAATATTTTATTGTTGTACTTATCACGGTACTTCTTAGGTGTAAGGCCGTGGTATTCTGTAAATGAAGCAGTAAAGTGACTCTGTGAAGAAAAGTGGTAATATTCGGATATGTCGGTAATGCTTATGTCACTGTACTGAAGCATATTTGCAGCAGCCTTAAGCTTCTCCACCTTGATATACGCAGATATAGACTGCCCTGTTTCCTTGGAGAAAAGCTTGGAGAGATAGGATGGAGTCATATCCAATGCTTCTGCTATATCAGTAAGGGTTATTCTAGTGTTTAAATTATTGCTTATATAATCTATAGCTTTTGCGGTTTGTCTAGAGTAGGATTGATTTTTCTTGGTGTTATGCATTGTGTTAGTGTAATCGTTAACCATTTTGTCTCTAAGCTCAAACACCTGCTGAACAGTGGTCAGAGTATCTACCTTCTGAATATACAGGTCGCTCATACCGTATGCAACCTCCTGCTCTAAACCCTCTTCCAGACATAGTCTTGATATAAGAGCAGCCAAAATGGCAAAATGATACTTTTGGCTTTGGACAGGATCCTTAGATAACATACCCTGAAGATTTTCGTTTTCGTCAAAATTCGCTCTTTGGGCAAACAAATTCTTGTAATCTTCAACCATGGTTTTGTTGCCTGTAGCGATGGCTCGGTAAAATCCAAATTCATGGTCAAGTTCAGGGTGCTTGATGTTTTCTTCTCGATTTTTAAATATACTTACGTTAAGTTCTCGGTTGATTTGCATACACTGACCTCTGTGATCTATTCTAAATTTTATAAAATTATATCATATTTTTGCACATCTACAACAAAAAAATATAAAAAAAGATATAAAAATGATATAAAAACTATGTTTTTTTTTGTAAAATAATAACGAACTTAAGAAAGAACATAACGAACAGATGATAAGTTCGCAGATTAATAAAGCATATCGCAGGGTAACACCTGTGTATATAAATATGGAATCCCCCCAAGATTCATATTAGTGTCTTTTAAAGACACACATTTCTCCTTCGCGTTATAATATAACGCAGAAAAATCCGCTCTCCCCAAGCGGATTTTTTACTATCAACTAAAGATAAATCTTAAGACACCAAAGAGGAAATGGAGCTAAGCGATGCTTAGCTCCATTTTACTTTGATTATATTATAATTTTGTAATTTAAATCTAATGCTGTGACTAGACTTACAATTTCAATATATGTCCATAGGGACTTTGCTGTTGGATTATAATATGATTGTAATATTATAATTCTACGCTGTCATAAGCTTGCAATTATTTTTTATAAGACATATTAATTATGTCAGTTATATCTGTAATAATTTTTACAACTCGTTCCTGATCGATGGTCTTATACTGCTGGTATGCGTTATAACAACCATGCACAAGGTAAGTAATATAAATATTTGTCTTAAGATCTGCACGAAGCTCAGGGTGCTGCTTATATACCGCATTCTTAACACCGGTTTCGATACCTGTTGTAAGGACTGATGTTCTAGAACCGCTAAATAATGTTTTAAATGGCTGTCCAAGTGCAAGTGCTCTGTTGAATATATCAAAGGCAATATCCTTTAAGCTGTCTAACACATTTTCAGGGTACTCAACATCCTTCATAATGTCGGCGATAAGCTCCTGCTCGATTTGCTCTGTCAAATCATAGATATCCTTGTAATGAAGGTAAAAGGTCTGCTTACTAATCTGTGCCTTGTCAGTAAGCTCCTTAACAGTTATTTTCTCTATAGGCTTTTTCTCTCTAAGCTCTATGTATGCATTGAAAATGTTGTTTTTGGTTTTCTGTATTCTTAAGTCCATAGACTAAGTCCTCCGGTTCATCAAATAATTGTCTTATCTATACGTAAAGTAAATAAAATGACCATAGTAAAAATATAGTCAATTATAATACATAGTTGTGAAAATGTCAAAATTATATAGGCAAAGAAATAATTAAACATATTTAATAATGAAATATTAATGAAAAATCAGCATTTATTAATTACATTTTAGCTTAATTCTGTTAATATAGGTTTAGTAACTATGCAGAATCTAAAGTAATGATAGGAGAATGTGATGTTATACACAGAATTAACTAACAAGGCTATGAAAATTGCATATGAGGCACATAAGGATCAGTATGATAAGGGTGGGGTGCCATATATATTTCATCCGTATCATCTAGCGGAGCAGCTTGATGAGGAGCATGAAATATGTGTTGCACTACTTCATGATGTGGTTGAGGATACAGAACTCACCTTAGATGATATTAAGGCTGCAGGGTTTCCTGAGGATGTTGTTGAGGCGGTTTTGCTTTTAACAAGAGCTAAAGATGTGGATTATATGGATTATGTTAGAAAAATCAAAACTAATGCCATAGCTAAAAAGGTTAAGCTTTTAGATCTTGCACATAATTCAGATCCTTCAAGGTTGGTTAAGGGAAAGCCGAAAAGTGAAAGTCTTATGGAGAAATATGCAAAGGCAAAGGCTATACTCTTAGAGGAGTAGAGTAGCAATAATTTCTACAATCAGATTATTAATTGATTTTGATGATTAAGATGGCTGAAACGATTGAGATTATTGGAACGATTGAGATTATTGAAACGATTGAGATTATTGGAACGATTGAGATGGCTGAAACAATTGATATGACTGAAAAGATTGAGATTATTAAAACAATTGATATTACAAAAAAAGGAAGAAGCTATGACTAAGAAACAACGAGCTTTAGCAGTTATAGAAAGATTAAAAAATGAATATCCCATAGCAGAGTGTTCCCTGGAATACGATGAGGCTTGGAAGCTTTTAGTTGAGGTAAGACTTGCTGCTCAGTGCACAGATGCCAGGGTTAATGAGGTGGTTAAAGGACTATATGCTAAGTACCCTACAGTTGAGGCATTAAGCCAGGCAACACCTGAGGAAATCGAGGAAATTGTTCGTCCCTGTGGTTTGGGCAAAAGTAAAGCCAGAGATATAAGTGCCTGTATGAAGATATTGCATGAAAAGTACAATGATGTGGTACCCTCTGACTTTGATGAATTGCTTAAGTTACCTGGAGTTGGTAGAAAAAGTGCCAATCTTATAGTTGGAGATGTGTATGGAAAACCGGCTGTGGTTACAGACACACATTGCATAAGAATTACTAATAGAATTGGATTGGTAGAGGGAACTAAGGATCCGAAAAAGGTTGAGATGGCATTGTGGAAGATTTTGCCACCTGACGAGGCCAATGATTTCTGTCACAGAATTGTGTATCACGGAAGAGCAGTTTGTACTGCAAGAACTAAGCCCTACTGCGACAAATGCTGTCTTAAGGACGTATGTAAGCAAGTGGGTGTGTAATAAACATTTTTATAAAAGTAGGATGACAACAAATGAGTGATTTTAAGATAGAGGATATAATAGGAGTAATATTTGATTTTAATGGAACCATGTTCTTTGATTCGGATAAGCACATTAAGGCGTGGACTCTTTATATGGAGGAGCTTACCGGTGAAAAATTAAGTGATGAGGACGTGGACAAATACGTTAAGACTATGACAGGCAGAGCGCTGATGGAGCACTATCTGGGATACGAGATTTCCGATGATATGTATGAGCAGCTGGCAGAGGAAAAGGAAAACATATATAGGAGACTATGTATGGAGGATAAGGATAGCTTAAAGCTGGCTCCGGGTCTTGAAAAGTTCCTAGACTATCTGACAGAGTTTAATATTCCTAGGACTATTGCTACCACAGCACCTATGTCTAATGTTATGTTTTACTTTGAAACCTTTGATTTGTATAGATGGTTTGATACAGACAAGCTAGTGTTTCATGACAAAAGACTAAGGGATAAGCCATATCCCGATCAGTATCTGGTTGCCTGTAAGATGATTAATAAGGAGCCGGGAAAATGTATGGTTTTCGAGGATTCATTGTCAGGCATACAGTCTGCCACAGCTGCAGGAATAAAATATATTGTTGCAGTTACAGGAGATAACCCTAAGCTTGATGCTAAGGAATACGATACAGTAAAGGTTAGCATCAGGGATTATGAGGAGCTTGGGGAAGATTTTGAGCTTCCTGTGTAGCAGATGTAGATATATTATGGGGATGATAGAAGCGTGTATGCATTTATCATTTAATGAATAGCTTTAGAACGATAATGAAGAGTATTTGAGAGTGTTGTAATGGTTTTTAAAAGAATATAAAGGAGATAAGAATGACATACAGATATCAGCAATTTAAAATGTTTTCAACTAGAGATAATCTTCAGCTAGATGCACTTGCATGTATTCCGGAGAAGATTATAGGAGTAGTGCAGATAACTCATGGAATGTGTGAGATTAAGGAACGCTATAAAACCTTTATGGCATATCTGGCTGACAAGGGGTATCTCTGCGTGATTCATGACCATAGAGGTCATGGAGAAAGCGTAAAGTCAGATGAAGACTTGGGTTATTTTTACGATGGTGGTTATCCTGCTATGGTGGAGGATGTGTACACAATTATGGGTGCGGTAAAGGCTCATCTTGCACCTGACATTCCTTATATTTTGTTAGGTCATAGTATGGGAGCTTTGGTGGCTAGACAATTTATGAAAAAATATGACTATCTCATTGATAAGCTGATCCTGTTGGGAAATCCATCTAAGCCACATCTTACAGAGGTGGGAATATATATTGCGAAGGTGTTAGGTAAGATAAAAGGTAGAAAGGCCCATTCAAAGTTGCTTGATACCATTACAGTAGATTCTCCTTATGAGAGTAAATTTCAGGAGGAAGGTATAAAGTTTGCATGGATGACATCAGACTTGGAAGAGGTTAAGAGATTTAATGAACATCCAAAATGTGGCTTTCCATTTACCATATCCGGCTATGAAGAGCTGGCTAAGCTTACATCTTCGGCGTATACCAAGGACGGCTGGGGATTGAAGAATCCTGATATACCAATTCTTATAGCATCAGGAAGAGAGGATCCGTGCCATATGGGTCCAAAGAGCTTTGGAAAGAGTGTGCGCCATATTAAGAATGTGGGCTACAACAATGTTCAGGCAAGATTATACGGTAAGATGCGTCATGAAATATTGAATGAAAAGGGTAAAATAAGGGTATATAAGGATATATATAATTTTATCAAGGAATAAGGTGAACACATGTTGAAATTCAGTATTTCTACTAATGACATAGATAGAGACTATATTCTAAGAAATACACTTAAAAAATATCATTTTCAGGACGCTGATAAGGAACAGCTTACATTTATCTATGATGAGATCTGTAATAGCTGCAATCCCTATGCTATTTACAGAATTAATCACAGAACAACAGGTGTGAGATACATTGATGAGTCACAGACTGCAGTGTGTGCCATTACTTTAGGCAGAGCTATGGATGATATATTGGAAGCCTACAAGGAAGAAAAGCTGCTTTCCGAGGCCTACATGGCGGAGTGCTTAGCAGGTGAGCTTTTGCTTCGCATGTATGATATATTCAATCAGGAGTATTCAAAGTTTCATAGAAGGTACGTGAATAGATATGTATTTCCGGGAGATGTGATACCTCTTACTAGCATACAGACTGTATTAGAGGATATCTACGACAATCATCCACTAGAGGATAGAGAGATTGTGGCTAATGAATATGGTGTGCTACTTCCTAGCAAAAGTGTGGTGTTTTATGCGTTGCTTACTGATAATCCAAAGCAGATTTGTGCAGGAATTTGCGCTTCCTGCGGTAGAACTGATTGTGAGCAGGGAAAGGCTTTGATGGTTACAGACAGCAATTCCACAATCCTGCTTAATTATGGAATTCACAAAATAATGGGTGATAAGTTAGTTAATGATATTAAGGTAAATGATATCAAAGCTGATGATAATTCAATTGATTAATAGTGATATACAGCAAGGGGGTATATGATGGATAAGACTCCGGTGAAAAAGTACATTATGGCACTTGATTCGGGAACAACAAGTAACAGGTGCATATTATTTGATAAAACAGGGAAAATCTGTGCTATGGCACAGAAGGAATTCAATCAGATGTTTCCTAATCCTGGTTGGGTTGAGCATGATGCTGAGGAGATATGGTCTACTCAGCTTGGAGTAGCTGTTGAAGCTATGAACAAATGTGGTGCCACTCCTTCTGACATTGCGGCTATAGGAATTACCAACCAGAGAGAAACCACTATAGTGTGGGATAAAAATACAGGAAAGCCTATATACAATGCTATTGTGTGGCAATGTAGAAGAACGGCAGGGTATTGTGATGAGCTGAAAAGCATGTCAGCTGATAAAATAAAAGAGCTAACAACAAAGTCAGGACACGAGGACAAAGTCTTATCTCTGGGAATAGATGATAATGACACCAGCTTAGAGTATATAATAAGATGTAAAACAGGCTTAGTGGTGGATGCTTATTTTTCCGCCACTAAGGTTAAATGGATATTAGATAATGTAGATGGTGCCAGAGAAAAGGCGGAAAATGGAGACCTACTATTTGGTACTGTTGAGACCTGGCTTATATGGAAGCTTACAGGTGGAGCAGTTCATGTAACAGACTACTCAAATGCATCAAGAACCATGATGTTTAATATTAATACCTTGGAGTGGGATGATGACATCCTAAAGCTTTTAGGTATTCCTAAATCTATGCTTCCTCAGGTAAGGTGTAGCAGTGAGATATATGGTTA